>JBBQJM010000291.1:0-5866 GCA_038325895.1 Mycobacteriales bacterium | reverse complement strand
GCGATCGATCTGGAAAGGCTCAGTGGCCTTCGGTCTGGTGAACGTGCCGGTGAAGGTCTACTCGGCGACCGAGGAGCGCGACATCCGGTTCCACCAGGTGCACGAGGCCGACGGCGGGCGGATCCGCTACAAGCGGGTGTGTGAACTGGACGGAAAGACGGTGGAGTTCGCCGACATCGCCAAGGCGTACGAGGCCGAGGACGGCCGGACGGTGATCCTGACCGACGACGACTTCGCGCAGCTGCCGTCGAACAGCAGCCGGGAGATCGAGGTCTCCAGCTTTGTGCCGGCCGATCAGATCGATCCGCTGCTGTTCGACAAGAGCTACTACCTCGAACCCGCCTCCACCTCGACCAAGGCCTACGTGCTGCTCTGCCGGACGCTGGAGCAGAGCGACCGGATCGCCATCGTGAACTTCGCGCTCCGGCAGAAGACCCGGCTGGCCGCCCTGCGGGTGCGGGACGACGTGCTCGTCATCCAGACGCTGCTCTGGCCCGACGAGGTGCGGGCCGCCGAGTTCCCCTCCCTCGACGAGGACGTCACCATCAAGCCCGCCGAACTGAAGATGGCCGGGATGCTGGTCGACAGCTTCGCCGGCGACTTCCAACCCGAGGACTACACCGACGAGTACCGGGTCGAGCTGGAGCAGCTGATCGAGGCGAAACTCGAAGGTGGAGAGGCATTTCCCGCACCGGAAGCGAAGGAGGAAGGCGAGGACGCGGAGGTCGTCGACCTGCTGGCCGCACTGCAACGCAGCGTGGAACGCCACAAGAACTCGGGAGACGATTCGAAGGCCTCCTCGGTTTCCAAGTCAGATTCCACGTCGAGTGGGTCGCGGTCCAGCGGCACCCGATCCGGTGGGACCCGGTCCAGCGGCAGCCGGTCCACGAGTTCGCAGTCCAGCGGCACCCGGAAGACGTCCCGCAGCAAGGCCGACGCGGAGAAGTCGACGGGCACATGATCGCTGCGGTAGCTCCGGTCAGATCACTGTCCGCTGTGCCGCGTCCAGCACTACGTCCGACAGCAGGCCGCGGCGGGCGAATGAGGTCCGCTGCTGATCCGCGCCGGTCCCCGACGTCCGCAACTTCCGCATTGCGCTCTCGACCCAGTCCCATTCACTGTTGGCCCGCAGGGTCGGTTCGACGTGCCGGAGCAGCTCCTCGACCAGCGACCAAGCGGGAACAGGGGTGCCGACCACGGGATCCACCAGGTCGCCGGACAGACCAGAACGGGAGGCACGCCAGGTCGCGGCCCGCAGCATCTCCACCCGGATCTCCTGATCGGGCAACCCGTCCGCCCACTCGTTCGCCGCCGTGTCGACCAGTGCCCTGGCCAGCACGGCGATGAGCACGGAGTCGCCGACGTCGGTGCACACGTCCGGCACCCTGATTTCCAGGGTGGGATAGCTGGCCGACAGCCGGGCATCGAAGTAGATCATCCCGTCGTCCAGTGCGGTGCCGGACGTGACCAACTCGTCGATGGTGCGGTGGTAGGTCGCCACGTCGCCGAACCTGGCGGTCGGACCCGCCGTCGGCCACATCCCCCAGGCGATGGTGCGATAACTGTGATAACCGGTGTCCGCGCCCTGGTAGAACGGCGAATTCGCCGACATCGCGGTGATCACCGGGAGCCAGCGGCGGATCCGGTCCAGCACCGCGACGCCTTCGTCCGGTGAGTCGATGGCGACGTGGATGTGCTGACCGCAGGTGAGCTGTTGTCGGGCGACCAGTCCGAACGCTTCGGTCATCCGCTGGTAGCGCTCGTTGACCGTCGGCTGAGGCCAGACCTTGAACGGGCTGGTCGCCAGCGCGACGGCGTGCACTCCGGTGGTCCCGGCGGCCGCCGACACCGTGCGGCGCAGCTCCATCAACTGCTCGAGCATTTCCCCCGGTTCGGTGCACGGCTCCGAGCCGATCTCGGTCTGTTCCATCTTGAACTCGTGGTCGACCTGATGATCGCGGTCCGAGCCCAGCCATTCCTGGGCCGCCTCCAGGACTTCGGCCCCGGCCGGCACCGGGTGCCCGCTTTCGGCACTGACCAGCAGGAGTTCTTCCTCGACGCCGAACGTCCGCTTTCCCACCCGACCAGTCTGCTGCCCCAAATGGTGTGGTTCGACCGGGGCCGGTGCGGGTAGTGCCGGTATGTCAGTCTGTTCTCGTGCGGCCTGTTCTCGTGACGCCTGTTGTCGGGCAGCCTGTTCGCGGACTGTCATGTCGGACAGCCGAAGCCGGCAGCCCGGACGGGCGATAGCGGACGGATCTGCGGGGGAGAACGATGAGCGCTGACAGTACCGACCGTGCCCACGGTGCCGACCGTGCCGACCGTGCCGACGGTGCCGACGACGGCGGTCGGGTCGGAGTGGCGCAACGCGTACCGGAATCCGATGCCGGCGAGTTCGTCCGAGACTCCCGCTACATCACGGACCGGATCACCGCCGACGGCCGCGACGGATGGCCGGTCGAGGCCGGCCGCTACCGCCTGGTGGTCTCCCGCGCCTGCCCGTGGGCCAGCCGGGCGATCATCGTCCGTCGCCTGCTCGGGCTGGAAGACGTTCTCTCGATGGGTGTTTGCGGCCCCACTCACGACCAACGGAGTTGGACCTTCGATCTCGACCCCGGCGGCGTGGACCCCGTCCTGGGCATCGGAGAGCTGCAGCAGGCCTATTTCGCGCGGTCCCCCGGCTACCCGCGGGGCGTCACGGTGCCCGCGATCGTGGACATCCCAACCGGAGCGGTCGTCACCAACGACTACGCGCAGATGACGCTGGATTTGTCGACCGAGTGGACGGTATTCCACCGGGACGGCGCACCAGAACTGTACCCGCGGGCGCTGCGGGCCGAGATCGACGAGGTGGCGGAGGTCGTCTACCGGGACGTCAACAACGGTGTCTACCGTTGCGGTTTCGCCCGGTCGCAGTCCGCCTATGAGCAATCGTTCAAGAGATTGTTCGCGCGTCTGGACTGGCTCTCGGACCGGCTCGCCACCCGTCGGTACCTGGTCGGCGACTCGATCACCGAGGCCGACGTCCGGTTGTTCACCACGCTGGTCCGGTTCGACCCCGCGTACCACGGCCATTTCAAATGCAACCTGCGGAAGCTGACCGAGATGCCGGTGCTGTGGGCGTACGCCCGAGACTTGTTCCAGACGCCGGGTTTTGGCGACACCGTCGACTTCACCCATATCAAGGATCACTATTACACGGTGCACACCGGCATCAACCCCACACAGATCGTCCCGGCGGGTCCGGACCTCACCGGCTGGTTCGATCCCCATCACCGCGCCGAATTCGGTGGCCGGCCGTTCGGTGACGGCACTCCCCCCGGTCCGCCGGCCGATGGCGAGGTTGTGCCCGCGTCGCACACACTGCCGGCCTTTCACCGCATCTCGAGTGGCTGAGCGGTCGATTCCAGCACGCTGAGCCACAGGTCCCCGTCGGGGGCCACCTCGTTGCGTTCGGAGACAACGATACCGATCGGGACGTGGACGAACCGGTTGTGCCGCCGGCCGACGACCATGTCGGTGCGGCCCGCCATCCCGGCGTGCGCCGCCGCCTGCGCCAACCGCACGCAATAGACCGAATCGTGCGCCTTGGCCGGCACCGAGCGGATCGCGTAGCCGGGTTTGAGGTATTTCAGCGTCAATTCGCGGTTGATGGACGCGTAGTGCCCGACGATCTCGGCCTCCAGGAACCGCCCGATGTCACCGAGCTTGCGGTTGCCCGAGGCGTCCGTGCCGGTCTGCGCATCGCTCATCAGGTCCTGACCCGCACCCTCGGCCACCACGACGACCGCGCTGCCACGCTCGGCCACCCGGCGCTCCAGCGCTGCCAGGAATCCCGACTCGCCATACAGCGCAAAGGGAACCTCGGGAATGAGCACGAAATCCGCATGGTGATTGGCCAGCGCCGCATAGCACGCGATGAATCCGGCGTGCCGGCCCATCAGCTTCACCAGTCCGACCCCGTTGATCGCCGACTGGGCCTCCACCTGGGCGGCGGCGATCGACTGCGCCGCAACGGTGAACGCCGTCTGGAAGCCGAAACTCTGCCCGATGTAAGGGATATCGTTGTCGATGGTCTTCGGTATGCCGATCACCGCGATGGGCAGGTCCCGGGACCGGGCGACCGCGGCGATCGTGCTGGCGCCGCGGATGGAGCCGTCACCGCCGATGACGAAAAGGATGTCGATCCCCAGCGCGACCAACCGGTCGACCATGATCTCCGGGTCCTGGGCGCCGCGTGAGGTCCCCAAGATGGTCCCGCCCTGAGTGTTGATCTTGTTGACCCGTTCCGGGGTGAGCTCGATCGGCCGGTAACCCAGTGCCGGGTTCAACCCCGCATAGCCGTTGCGGAACCCGAGCACGTCATCGATTCCGTAGTGGATTTTCAGCTCCATGACCAGCCCGCGGATGACGTCGTTCAGGCCGGGGCACAGCCCACCGCAGGTGACGATGCCGACCGTAGTGGCACCTGGCGGGAAGAACAGCTTGCGGCGGGGCCCGCCCGGTTCCAGGGTCGGCACCTGCTCCAGCGGGAGCCCGTGCGCCGCGAGCAGCTCAATGGTGTCATCGAACAGCACCCGGTCGTCCTCGTCGACGTAGTGCTCGTTGGTCCTGCGGCCGCCGACGTACTTGGCCAGCGTCGAGTCATGGCGGCACTCCCCGAGCTGCCGTACCCGCAGGTCATCCAGCGTCACCATGACTGTCAGGGTGCTGGGGCGGTGTGACCGGCACGTGTCAACGACGGAAACACTCGCCCCCCTTCTTCAGCGCGGATCAACTTCTTCGGCGCGGCTGATGTACCCATGTTGTGGGACTGGTGTGACGCAAGTGAACGATTTCGCACGCGCTGGGGAAGATGATCCGCGCCGGAAAGGGGGCTACTCGGAGACGCGGGAGAGCACCCTGACCAGGGAGGGGTCCTCCGGGGTGGAGCCGAAGCCGAAGCGGACCGGCGGGGTCACCGGGCGGAGCTCGCCGAGTTCCGCGCCGTCGAACCGGGCGCTGACGGACTTGATCCGGTGCAGGTCCATCGCCGAGTACCACTCGCGGCGGCCGCCGCCGGCACTGCCCCTGGTCCGGACGCCGTCCATCGTCACCCGGGCGATCGGGTCCTGCAGCGTCGTCCACCAGCGCGCCCTGGCAAGCCCGCGGGGCACGGAGGTCAGCACCCAACCCAGCGGCGGGCGGCCGCCGACGTCGAAGGTGAGCGCGAGTTCGTCGGTGGACACCATCCACTTCTTGCCGTCCCGTACCCGCAGCACCGGGGTGACCCTGACCTCGTCGAACTCGTAGGTGCCGGCGATGAAGTCGGCGAGTTCCTGGGTGGGAGCGAGCAGGATCCGGTGCCCGTCGGGGCGCTCGACCATCACGTCGGTGACCGAGCCGTACGGGGACAGCGGCCACATGCCCACCACCAGCCGGGTACCGGAGGTGGTGCCCATACCGGCGATGGCGCCGTCGAACTGCAGCATGCCCACCACGGTAGCGACTGGCGTGCGGCGCGCCAGCAACCTCCCTCGGACCTCCTGGGGTCCACCTTCCCGGTCGGCCCGCTACGTCAGCCGCTACGTCAGGGAGGCGCCCGAGACGGCGAACAGCACCAGGTCCGCCACGGCCACCGCGATGACCAGCGTGAACAACGCCCGGCTGGTCGGCCGGCGCAGGCCGATGATCACCCCGGCGACCGCGACGAGACCGAGGACCGCGGCGGCGACCCAGTGCCAGGCCGTCAGCTCGGCGCCGGACCCGAACAGGATGACCATCGACGCGGCGAACAACGTCACGGTGCAGCCGACGGCGCTGCCGCGCGCCCCGAGCCGGTGTGGGAAGCCGCGTACACCCGTCGCCGCATCGTCGGTCAGATCCG
>JBBQJM010000290.1:0-5874 GCA_038325895.1 Mycobacteriales bacterium | reverse complement strand
TGCTGGCTCGTCGAGTCTTCACGGCAGGCGGATTGACCCGGCAGTCGCTCGCCCCGCTCGCAGTGATCGGCGCCGTCTGCGCAATTGCCGCCTCGATCGACCGCATGATCTGGATTCTGAACTTGAGCTACCTGCATTGGGTTCCGGCAGCATTGTTGCGGGATCTCAGCGCCGCCGCGATCCCGGTGGCGTTGCTGGCCGACCTGCTTCGGCAACGCGCCGCAGCGGCCGCTGTGTCAGAACACGTACTCGCCGCGTCCCGATCCGGCGACACGTCCGCCCTGCAGACCGCTTTGCGGAACGTGCTGGTTGACCCCACTCTCAGCGTGGCAGTAGCCCGCGACAATGAGACCTGGGCGGACGCGGAAGGCAACCCGATATCGGTGACCGCGGGCCCTGATCGCCGCACGGAGATAGTGACCCTGGATGACGGCACCCCGCTGGTCGCGATCACCTGCGACGCGAAGGCTGTGCGGGATGGTGGGCTCCTGCCGATCGCGTTGACCGCGGTTCGGCTCGGCGCCGAGAACATTCGGCTCAACGCCGACCTGCTGGCCAGGATGGCCGACCTTCAGGAATCGCGGGCGCGGATCGTCGAGGCCAGCGCGACGGAGCGGCGGCGGGTGGAACGGGATCTGCACGACGGCGCCCAGCAGCAATTCCTCGCCGTTGCCGCGACCTTGGCCAAGGCCGACTTCTTGAAGGACGACCAGGTACGGGATGTTGTCGACGACGCGCAGGCGCGCCTGGCCGTCGCACTTCGCGAGTTGCGACAATTGGCGCGGGGAATCCACCCCGCGGCACTGAGCCAAGGCGGCCTTCCCGCGGCACTGCCGACACTGTGCACGGGTTCGGGGAACAAGGTGGAGATGCGGGTGGATGCAGATCTCAGCGTGCGGAGGCCCGCACCAGCACAGGAATCGGCTGTGTACTTCTTCGTCGCCGAGGGGCTCGCCAACGCCGCCCGGCACGCCGAACGTGGGCGCCTGCGCATCGATGTCCGGCGCGCCAACGGTCGTCTTCACGCACAGGTGAGCGACGACGGCGACGGCGGAGCGCGCATCGTCCCAGGCGGCGGGTTGGCGGGTCTCGCGGATCGGGTGGATGCACTGGGCGGCCGGCTGACCGTGCACAGCGACCCTTGCCCGGACCACCCCGGCGACCGCGGCAGCACGATAGCCGTCGCCCTGCCCGCGCAGCCCCCCGCGCCATGATTCCAACCGGCCCGTCGGCGGAATTGGCGCCATCTCTGCGTGTCCTGCTGGTGGATGACTCGGCATTGTTCCGGCAGGGTCTCGCAGCCCTGCTCACCGTCGCAGGCCTTGAGGTCGTCGGCGAATTGGCAGATGCCAGGTTTCTCGCCGAAGAAGTACGACGGAGCGCACCCCGGGTCGTCGTGCTCGATGCCCGAATGCCCCCGACACATACCGACGAAGGCATCAGAGCCGCGCTGGCGCTTCGCACAGACTTCCCGGACGTCGGAGTTCTGCTGCTGAGCACCTACGCAGAGGGTGTCTGGGCCAACCAACTCTTCTCGGCAGGCTCCGCGGGGCTGGGATACTTGCTGAAGGACCGGGTGAACGACGCAGCAACGCTGATCGAATCCATCCGGCGGGTCGAAGGTGGCGGCACCGTCGTCGACCCCGACGTCATCGAGCGACTGCTCGCTGTGACCAACCGCCGGTCGGTGCTGGACGAACTCTCCACCCGCGAACTGGAAGTCCTTGGCCTCATGGCCGAAGGCCGCTCCAACGTCGGGATCGGTCGCGCGCTTCACCTGTCGCCTCGCACGGTGGAGGCGTACATCGCATCGATCTTCGTCAAACTGCCCTTGGCGCCCGACGACACCACATCGAACCGGCGGGTCCTGGCGGTCCTGGCATTCCTGCAGCAGGCTTGACCCGCGAATCACCGCAGACTTCGGGTCGTCGACTTCGACCACATCCACATCACCCGTCCATTCACACACGGGTTTACCCGCGAAAGTGAACGGGATGACACGGTAGGGCCCCTGCGTGACGCCGGGCATTATTGGCTGGTGGGCAGGAGTCGAACATTTCGGTCGAATTGCAAAGGCTGCGCACAATCGGCCCCTCTTGTTCGCTGAAACGTGCGGGACATTTGCTCGTCGAGCACTTCTGTGCGGTGATTCACAAGAATGATCCCTGCTCAGGCTTCGTGCCCAAACCGGCGCCGCGTCGTTGCGGATTGTAGAAAGTGGAGGTCGACGTGAGGGGACCGTAACAAATTGTTTGCGATCTTCAACACTTTCCTGAGCCACCAGAGCTCAACGACAGCAGAATCCATCACAATTACCCAAACCGGCACCCAACGGCCGGCACCTTGGGTGCCCAATAAGTAGGAGAGAATCATGGCAACGGCACAATTCGACATGCGTGGATTAACAATCGGTCTTGATCACAACGAAACCGACAAGCTCCTTTCACTCGGCGGCGGCGCATCTGCTGCGGCTATCGGAGGCGTTCTCACCTCCGTCGGCATCGTCGGCGTCGCCGCGCCGTATGTGGCTGCGGCAGTTGCTCTGCATATTGCGTGGGAGTTCGCAGCCATCAAGGCATCTGACCGAGGATACGGTGTTTGGCTCAGCGCCGCACCACCGGTGTTGATTGGACTTCCGGGAGTCGTTATTCCATCGACGAGATGGGAGGCCGTTACCTTTGACGCCCACGCCGACGATGGCTCCATGACTTCCACTCGGGGTGACACCATCACGTGGCATATCGATCGGGGTGTTGGTGCGCCGAACGACTGCAAGTTCATCCTGATCAACGAGATGGACTGGAACAAGGCGTTCAAGCTCCGGATCGGCGGGGACTCTTGGTGGGTGGAGGCGGGCCCTCACCAGAGCAACGAAAATGCCTCCTTCTTCGATGGTCTCGGGATCACCAGCATCGAGTTTCACAAACCTCAGACCTTTGGATTGTGGGGGCCGGCTGGCCTGTCGATCGCCAACTTCGATGGATTGGCGGCGCAGGACGTCACAACCTTCCGATGGGTGAAGGACTGAAGCATTTGACGTGCAGGCTGCTTCATATCGAAGAGCCTGCACGTTGGGTCAGTCCTGTAGGCGATATTGTCTCGTCACGTCGTAGGGTCGATCTCTCGGCGGTACTGACCAAGGACAACCCCGGTGAACCGCTGAGTTGCACGGCACGGCATGCGGGAACCCGGCACGTCGCGGCCTTCAACGAGACGACCAGCTTCAACGAACGGGTTGCTGCCGTCGGGCAAGATATCAATGGCGCGGCGTTCTGGGTCTGGGACGGTCCCGGGGGCGGGGCGTTCAGCACCAACATCTTGGTGGCCGACGGGGACCTGTTGAGTATCAACGCTGCCGGCACGAACTGGTCCGGTGTGTTCGCAACAGGGGACTACGGGCCGGATGGCTGGACAACCTGGGACAGGCCGAGTGGATCGGGCTATCCGCTGCCGAACAACCGTCCTTTTGCCCTGGCTGGGGCGTGGGACGGAGCGCAGGTTGACCCGAACGCCGGTAACGGGTGGTTCTACATCGGAAGCGGTATCAACGCCATCGTGGGTCACGGCGCGCGCGGTCCGGCACGGGTGCTCTACCTCGGACTGAATGACAACAATCCGCTGAACGGGGATGCCAACAAGAAATTCACCGTCCTGGTCAATGTCAGGCGGCGACCGCTGCGCAATGTCGGACCGGCCATCATTTGACCTGACGGGTGGGTCATCGCCGTAGCCGACAGGACTGCCGCGAGCTTTGTGTTCACGGGTGGCCAGGCTGCTTCACATCGAAGCGGCCTGGCCGCATCTGCATCACCTCGCCGGGAGGATTCATTGCCCGCCAACTGGTTGTGCGTAGTTCCGGTGATCCCTCCGAACGACGTGCGACATCACCTGGGCGGCCTGCGCCAGCCAGTCGGGGTTCTGTGGAAGATGCTCCATCAAGACTGTTGCGTCCGTGCCGGACAGATGCACATTCGCCAGCTCGCCGCCCATGCTACGCAGAAGCCGGCGCTGGTCGGCCCGTTTGATCTTGGCGATGGAGATCTTCTCGCTATCCGGTGACAGTCGACGGATGCACCACCTCTCGACGACTGTGGCGTAGGGGTCGGTCGCGCGATGCGTGCTGTTCAGCAGCGTACGGAATCGTCCGGTTGGACTGGCGGTTCCGCTCGACCAATCCCACGCCGAAGGCAGCACCGCCTTCGCCTCGCGGCCCGCCAGTGATTCGCGCCAACGTCCGATGGCGACGACCCGCGGTCGCCCGAGACTGCCCAATCCGGCTCGCCGCGTTCGAAAGGTGATGCCCGCTGAGACCTTCGGAAAGCTGTCCGTCAAGAGCTCGCAGGCGTGCAAGACCGCCTGGTGAACTGGTTGAGGCAGATCCGTTACCTCGAGTCTTTTTGCCTTCCACCATGTGTCGGATTCATTGTCACGAGGCAAGATCTTTGCCAGATGCTTGCCGTGTTCGGCGATCACGAAAGGACGTGGCCCTGAGATCAGGCTGCGCCGATATCCCGCAATCAGCTCAGCGGCAATATCCGATTCCGGGATTGCCAGGTTGGCCAGCGACGCGCTGGTCGCCAGCCGGACGAGATCGTTGGTGTAAGGGAGCAGCGTCGCCTCGTCGAGGTCATTGGCCCCCCACACCAAGCGACCCTCCGTGTCGCGCCAGGTGCCGAAGTTTTCGATATGGGCGTCGCCGATACCCAGTACCTGTGGGACGTTGCTCGCCACCAGATGAGGAAGCCTCTCGCGGATCCGAACTGCCCACAGGTAGAACGTCGCTCGCAGGAAGCGGAACCCCTCCGCCGGGTCGCTTTCAGGGGCCGACCTGCCAGGCTGACCCATCTGTTCGTGCTTGTAGCGCAGATGGTCCTCGAAGACGCATGGCAACTGCGTCCTCATCCATTGCTCGTACTCCTCGGTGAGGCAGCGAGCGGAAGCGGTGCCGCCCGCGTTGACGTTGAGGGCGGGGAGGTTGAGGACAGGGGGATCGGCCATGACAGACTCCGCATCTGGGTGGTGTTCGAGGACTCCCGTGCGCGCAGGCCGCCGACGGACTTCAGCACCGACTCCCTCGACGATTGGACGCGCATCTGGGCCGACGGCTTGCCCGCCGGGCGGTGATGACATCCACAGCGTGGCGCGGTGTCACGCTCGCGTCTGCCGTGCCAGCCCCTGCCCTGGCACGGTAAAACCCTTGGCATCGGTGCGCCGAGCGTCGGAGATCGCGGATGGGCGTGTAGGCGAGGCTATCGTTGTGGTCGACGGAGGAGGTGGAGACGTGGGTCGATTGCTGGCCTCGCTGCCTGCCGTCACCTTCCTGTTGCTCCTGAGCCCCGCCGACTCCTCGTCCCCCGGCGGCATGGCGATACTCGCCGCCATTGCCACGGCGTGCACGATCGCGGCCGTCGTCCTCTGCCTGGACCGAAGGGTCGCCGCGCTCCCGCGCGGTTGCCACGAATCCGGCGCCATTGCCGAAGAACGGCGCCTGCACGGCGCTTTCCGCCGGTTGAGCAGTCCTGACGCTCCCGGACGACCTCGACCTCGCGCCCCTGGAGCCGGGTCAACACCGGCGTTGGCAGACCTGTAGCACTGTCCGACCGTCGGTGACCCAGCCACCCAACGGTTCCCGTGTTCCTCCCCGCTCGCGCCGCGTTGTCCCCGCGCGGTCGGTGCCGAACACGCCTGGCAGTGAGGTCTTCCCATGCTCGATGTCGTCTACTACCCTGTGTCCGCAATTCTGTGGTTCTGGCACCAGATCTTCGGCCATCTCCTCGATCCCGCCAGCGGTGTCGCCTGGGCGCTCGCCGTCGCGTTTCTCGTCTTCACCCTCCGTCTGGTGCTGTACGTGCCGTTCCTCCGGCAGATGCGATC
>JBBQJM010000289.1:0-5878 GCA_038325895.1 Mycobacteriales bacterium | reverse complement strand
CGGACATATCAGCAGTAAAGGAGTTGCCATGACCGGGACCGTCGTGACCTGGCTGACCCAGGAAGCACACGACCGCCTCCAGCACGAGCTCGACCAGCTCGTTGCGCAGCGTCCTGTGATCGCGGCCGAGATCAATGCGCGACGCGAAGAGGGTGACCTCAAGGAGAACGGCGGATATCACGCCGCGCGCGACGAACAGGGCAAGCAGGAGGCCCGGATCAGGCAGATCCAGGAGTTGCTCCGCACCGCCCAGGTCGGCGTCCCACCGGCCGATGACGGTGTGGTGGAGCCCGGCATGGTCGTCACGATCGCCTACGACGGTGACGACGACGATCAGGAGACGTTCCTGCTCGGCTCGCGGGAAGAAGGCGTGCACGGGTCGCTGCAGGTCTATTCGCCGCAGTCGCCGCTCGGCCAGGCCATCCTGGGTGCCTCCCGCGGGGAGTCGCGGGAATACACCCTGCCCAACGGCCGCACCCAGAAGGTCAGCGTGCTGGACGCCAAGCCGTTCGTCGGCTGACCTGCGGTTCCTTCGTCCGACCCGACATTCGACCCCAGCAACTGACCAGTTCGGCCGGCGTCCACAGCAGTGGGCCGGCCGGGCTGGTCAGTGGCGTTCCAGGATCCGGTAACCGGCCTGGACCAGACCCTGGACGAGCTGCTCGCAGTGTCCGGACCCCTGGGTCTCCATCCGCAGCGCCACCTCCACGTCGCCCATCTGCAGACTGGACCCCAGCCGGGAGTGCACGACGTCGACAACGTTCCCACCCAGCTCGGCGACCAGCGCCAGCAGCGCCGCGAGCCGGCCCGGCCGATCGACGATCTCCACTCGCAGGGTCAGGAACCGCTTGGCCGCAACCAGCCCGTGCTGGGTGACGTGCAGCAGCACCAGCGGGTCGATGTTCCCCCCGGACAGCACCGCCACCACCGGCGGGGAGAACGCCTCGGGATGGGCCATGATGGCCGCCACCGTGGCGGCACCGGCGGGTTCGACGACCAGCTTGGCGCGTTCCAGGCAGAGCAGCATCGCCTGCGACAACTGGTCCTCGCTGACGGTGACGATCTCGTCCACCAACTTCGAGACGTGGTCGAAGGTCAGCTGCGACGGCTCCCCCACCGCGATTCCGTCGGCCAGCGTGGACATCTGCCGCAGCCGGACCGGATGCCCGGCGCGCAGCGAGCCCGGCCAGGCCGCAGCCTGTTCCGCCTACACCCCGACGATCCTGACTTGCGGCCGCAGCTCGCGCAGCACGGCAGCGACCCCGCTGATCAACCCGCCGCCGCCTGCCGACACCACCACCGTGGCCACGTCGGGGACCTGCTCCAACAGCTCGAGGCCGACGGTGCCCTGACCGCGCAGGACATCCGGATGGTCGAAAGGGTGAACCAGCACGGCGCCGGTCCGCGCCGAGAACTCCGCCGCCGCCTCGAGCGCCTCGTCGAGTGTCTGCCCGACCATGTCGACGTTCGCGCCGTAGGCGCGGGTCGCCGTCAGCTTGGCGATCGAGGCGCCCACCGGCATGTACACCTGAGCGGTGGTGCCGACCAGGGACGCCGCCAGCGCGACCCCCTGGGCATGGTTGCCTGCCGACGCGGCAACCACCCCGACCGCGAGGTCGGCCTCGGACAGCCGGGCGATCCTGACGTACGCGCCGCGGATCTTGAAAGAGCCGGTGCGCTGCAGGTTCTCGCACTTGAGATAGACCGGGCCGCCCACCCGCTCGAACAGTGGCCGGGAGGACTCCATCGGGGTGTACCGCGCGACGCCGCGCAGCAATTCGGCGGCAATGCGGACGTCGTCGACGGTGACCTGCTCCATGCCCGCCCATCCTGCCAGCGTCGGCCGGGATGAACCCGGCAACCGTCCCCAGTTCGCCGAACCGCCGCTGCCGGCACGGGTCAGGACCGAACGAACCTGCCCGCTTCCGTCGGCCAATACGCGGGCGGATCCATCGCGACCGCGGCAGCCCCGATCAACCCGGCGGTGCCGCCCAGCAGTGCAGGCACCACCCGCGGGCGTTTGGCGAAACCCAATGCGGCATAGCGGGAGTACGCCGCGGCGATCGGGTCGAACAGCAGCGGACCGGCAGCCGCGACACCACCGCCGATGACGACCAGATCCAGATCGAGCAGCGTCACCGCTCCGGCGATCGCCAGGCCGAGCGCGGCACCGGCCCGCTGGAACGCCGCCAGCGCGATCGGGTCGCCGGCCACCGCGGCATCGGCGATCTCGTCCGCCGCCGGTCCTGGGCGGTCGACCGCCCCGCTCGCAGTCCCGTTCGCCGGCGTGAACCCGTGCGCCACGGCCCAGGCCGCCAGCGAGGTTCCGCTGGCGATGGCCTCCAGGCAGCCAACGCCGCCGCACACGCAGTCCGGTCCGTTCGGGTCCACGCTGGCGTGACCGATGTGACCCGCGTTGCCGGTCGCACCGACCACCACCCGCCCGTTCAACACGAATCCGCCGCCGACCCCGGTGGACACCACCATGCCCAGCACGTTGGCATGCCCGCGGGCGGCCCCCCGCCAGTGCTCGCCGACGGCAACCGCCACGGCGTCCCCGATCAACCCGACGTCCATCTGATAGTGCTCGATCAGCCTGTCCCGCAACGGGTATGCGCGCCACGCCGGGATGTTGACCGGCGACACGGTGCCCGCGTCCAGGTCCAACGGCGCCGCGGTACCGACCCCGATCGCCGGTACCAACCGTGGGTCGCCGGGCTTGGTGCCTGCCGATTCCAGGGCAGTGTCCGCGGCGGTGGTCAGCGCGTCGAACAGCACGTCACCGTCGGTGCCCTGTGGGTTGCGCACCCGGTGCGCCGCGACGATCGCGCCGCTCTCGTCGACCACGGCGGCGGCCAGTTTGGTGCCGCCGATGTCCAACGCCAGAGCCAGCCGCGGGGGTCTCATGTGGTGGTCTCAGTCCAGCGCATCGCGCAGGTCGGCCAGCAGGTCGTCGATGTCCTCGATGCCGACCGAGAGCCTGATCAGGTCGTCGCGGACCTCCAACTGGGAGCCGGCGACGCTCGCATGCGTCATCAGGCCAGGATGCTCGATCAGCGACTCCACCCCACCCAACGACTCGCCGAGGGTGAACAACCGGGTTCGCTGGCACACCTTGATGGCCTCCTCGCGGCCGCCGGCCACCGTGAACGACACCATCCCGCCGAACCGGAGCATCTGGCCGGCCGCGATCTGGTGACCGGGGTGACCGGGCAACCCCGGGTAGTAGACCTGCCCGACCCGGGGATGCCCGACCAGCAGATCGACCACCGCCTCGGCATTGTCGCAATGCCGATCCATCCGCACCGCAAGGGTTTTCACCCCGCGCAGGGTGAGCCAGGCATCGAACGGCCCGGCGATGGCACCCATCGACTTGGCGTGGAAGGCGAAGGACTCACCCAGGCCGTCCTCGTCGGTGACCAGCGCGCCGCCGATCACGTCGGAGTGCCCGCCGATGTATTTGGTCGTCGAGTGCAGCACCACGTCGGCGCCCAGGTCGATCGGCTGCTGCAGGTACGGCGAGGCGAAAGTATTGTCCACCAACAGTTTCGCGCCGCAGACCCCGGCAATGTCGGCCAGCCCGGCGAAGTCGGCGATGCCCAGCAGCGGGTTGGTCGGCGTCTCACACCAGATCATCTTCGTTTCCGGTCGCAGCGCGTCGCGGACGCCGTCGAGATCACCCAGGGAGGTCGCGGTGTAGCTGATTCCCCAAGGGACGCAGATCTTGTCGATCAGCCGAAAGGTTCCGCCGTAGGCGTCGTCCGGGATGATCAAGTGATCACCGGGCCGGAGCACGGCACGGATCAGTGTGTCCGATGCCGCCATGCCGGAGGCGAACGCGTACCCGTGGCTCGCTCCCTCCAGGCTGGCCAGCGCCTGTTCAAGTGCGGTGCGGGTCGGATTTCCGGCGCGCGAATAGTCGTACCCGCCGCGGGTTTCGCCCACGACATCCTGTGCATAGGTCGATGTCTGGTAGATCGGCACCGCGATCGACCCGGTCAGCGGATCGGGGTCCTGACCGGCATGGATCGCCCGGGTGGCGAAGCCGTCGGCGAACTCCTCGGAACCGGGCGGGATGCTCATGCCGGTCAGGGTAACGGCGGCACGGGGCCGCCGGTCACATACCCGGCCAGAGGATCGCGCCGGATTCGGTGGTTCCGATGACCGTTGACTGCCTACTGACCGCCTTCTGACGGGTGCGGCCGATCCACCGCCCGGTCGCCGGCAGCATCGCCGCGATCACGACAGCGACGCCGCCCCAGAACAGCGGCCACTGGTCGACGGGGACCAGTGCGCCCGAACCCACGTCGCCGTACCCGAGCGCGAACTGCGCCCACGCCGTGGTGGCCACGCAGACGAGGGCGCCGAAGATCAGCAGCCCCCGTCCGCGACGGAACAGCAGCAGCATCGCGCCGATCACCATCAGCACGGCGGCCAGCGCCCACCCCACGGTCGGCACTCCGGTCGTGGGCAACGCATCGGTGAACGCCTGCTGCTGCTCGTCGGTCAGGTTGCCCATGCCCGCGTCGACGCCTTCCCGGATGACCGGGTAGGCCAGCGCGCCGACCACCCAGGAGGTGATCAGGGCGAGGGTGGTGGTGAGGATCGCGGCCAGTGTCGCGGACAGGTCGTCCTGGGGCGGCGCTTCGTACGGGGCCGGAAGGTAGCTCACGATGCTCACCCCGATGAACCGATGAATCGATGGATGGATCATCCGGTGACGTCACGCCGGTGAGCTCATGGTAGCCCCGAGAGCCGTGCCCGACCTCGGGTTTCGATCGCCCGATCGCGAGCCACCGGGCGAGCCGTGGCCCGGTGGCGCGAGCCACCGGGCGAGCCGTGGCCCGCCTCAGCCGGCCAGGAACCCGAGCAGGTCGGCCCTGGTCAGCACGCCGGCCGGCTTGCCGTCGTCCACCACCATGATCGCGTCGCGGTCCTGCAAGGCCGACCGCGCCGCGGCCAAGTTCTCGCCGGAGCCGACCAGGGCGAACGGCGCGGCCATGTGCCCGGTCACCGCGTCGGCCAGCGACGCCGTGCCGGCGAACAACGCGTCCAGCAGGTCGCGTTCGGACACCGAACCGACCACCTCACCGACCATCACCGGCGGTTCGGCGGACACCACCGGCATCTGCGAGACCCCGTATTCGTGCATGATCTCCACCGCGTCGCGGATGGTCTCGTTGGGGTGGGTGTGCACCAGCGCGGGGAGTTGGCCGCTCTTGTTGCGCAGCACCTCGCCCACGGTGGCCTCCCCGTCCCTGGAGAGGAATCCGTAGGACGCCATCCAGCGATCCGAGAAGATCTTCGACAGGTATCCCCGGCCGCCATCCGGCAGGATCACCACGACAATGTCGTCGGCGGTGAGATCCTCGGCCAGCTTCAACGCCGCGGCCACGGCCATCCCGCACGATCCCCCGACCAGCAAACCCTCCTCCCGGGCCAGCCGCCGGGTGAGGGCAAAGGACTCGGCGTCCGAGACGGCGATGATCCGGTCGGTCACCGTCCGGTCGTACGCGTCGGGCCAGAAGTCCTCGCCGACACCTTCGACCAGATAGGGCCGTCCGGTACCGCCGGAGTACACCGAACCCTCCGGGTCGGCGCCGATCACCTGAACCCGCCCGCCCGACTTCTCCTTCAGGTACCGGCCGACCCCCGAGATGGTGCCGCCGGTTCCCACTCCGGCGACGAGATGCGTGACCCTGCCGTCAGTGTCGGCCCAGATCTCCGGCCCGGTGGTCTCGTAGTGACTGGCCGGGTTCTGCGCGTTCGCGTACTGGTCCGGCTTCCACGCCCCAGGAGTCGTCCGCACCAGTCGGTCGGACACGGAGTAGTAGGAATGGGGGTCCTCCGGCGGGACGGCCGTCGGACAGACCACCAC
>JBBQJM010000288.1:0-5914 GCA_038325895.1 Mycobacteriales bacterium | reverse complement strand
GCGACCAAATCGAGGTTCCGGTGGAGCGGACCCGGGAGCCATCGTGAACGAGAACGACAGCATCGAGAACGTCCCGATCACCGCCTTTCCGCCGCCGGGAGGCGACGGGCGTCATCTGTCCATCTTCCGGATCGCCCTGGTGGTCGCGGTGGTCGCTGCGATGATCGGCGGAACGGCGTACTTCCTGCACAACAAGGAATCCGAGGCGAGTGTGGCTGCCACGCAGTCCTGGTTCGCGCCCTATGTGGACGTCACCGCCACACCGACGTACGCCTTCGAGGATCTGACGGCCTCGGGACACCGCTCGGCGGTGCTCGCCTTCGTGGTCAGTGCGTTGGATACCCCGTGCGAGCCCAGTTGGGGTGGCGCCTACACGATGGCGGGCGCCGGGGCTGCGCTCGAGCTCGACCGACGGGTCGCTCGGCTGCGCCAGCTCGGCGGCGACATGACCGTCTCGTTCGGCGGCGCCGCGAACTCTGAACTGAGCATCGGCTGTACCGACCCGACGGAGCTGGCCGCCGCTTACACCGCCGTCGTCGAGCGCTATTCGCTGACCACGATCGACCTGGACATCGAAGGATCGGTTGCCTCGGCCCCCGACGTGAATCAACGGCGAGCGCAGGCCATCGCCACCATGACGGCGACCAGGGCCGCCAACGGACAACCGGTGAGCGTGTGGCTGACCTTGCCCGTCGGCCTGTCGGGGTTGACGACCGAGGGCCAGGGCGTGCTGAGCTCGATGCTGTCGGCGGGAGTGAAGCTGGCCGGTGTGAACGGGATGACGATGGACTTCGGCGTTCCGCTGGCGGCAGGCACGACGATGGCCGGTCAGAGCGAGCTCGCCCTGACCGCGCTCCAGCAGCAGATCAAGGCCGCCTACGCCGCGGTGGGCACTAGCCTCTCCGACGCCGAGAGCTGGCAGCTCGTCGGGGCTACCCCGATGATCGGCCAGAACGACGTGCCCGGTGAGGTTTTCGGGCTCGACGATGCGAATCAGCTCGTCGCGTTCGCCGGCGCACATCAGCTCGGACGGCTGGCGATGTGGTCGGCCAACCGTGACCAGCCGTGCGGACCGAACTACCCCGACATCGTCATCGTCTCGGATGCGTGCAGTGGCGTCGACCAATCCGCCGGCGAGTTCGATTCCATCCTGGGCGCGTTCGGAGCCGGGCAGCCGCCCGTCTCGACGACCACGACCGCCACCTCTGCCGTCACGACCGCATCGGGGTCCGCGGCGCCGACAACCGCCGCGGTCCTCGACGATCCGGCGACGTCTCCGTACGCGATCTGGAACCCGAACCAGGCCTACCCCAAGGACAGCAAGGTCGTCTGGCACCGCAACGTCTATCAGGCCAAGTGGTACTCGCAGGGCGACCAACCCGACCTGCCCGTGGCGTCGGCGGACCAGACACCGTGGACGCTGATCGGACCGGTGCTGCCCGGCGACCACCCGGCCGCGACGCCGACGTTGGCCCCCGGCACGTACCCCGACTGGAGCGCGACGGAGGTGTACGTGGCAGGCAGCAGGGTGCTGTACCAGGGTGTCGGGTACGAGGCCAAGTACTGGACGCAAGGCAATGTCCCGGGCGCTGCGCCGCGAACCCCGCAGGAGAGCCTGCCCTGGCAGGTGCTGACCACCCCCTGACCTCCGGGCCCCGACCCTTGGGTTCGCCGGATCCAGCGCGTCAGATCCCCGCTGTCAGGATCCCCGCTGTCAGGATCCCCGCTGCGGCCCGCACCAGCGGGCCGGTGCGCCTGGCGATCGGGGCTACGGTCACACCCGGCACACCCTTGTCGACCGCAGCCGCTACGCCGGCCCCTATCTCCCCCGGCTACGTGGCCAGTCGATCGGCCTTCGTCAAGCAGGACGGCGCACCGAGGCGACTGTTCCAGGCGCTGGACCACGCGGTCGGCAACGTCGAACTCGGCCCGATGAATGAATGGGTGGCTTTCTACAACAAGGCCATGGGGTTTGTGAACATGGCCGAATTCGTCGGTGACGACATCGCCACCGATTACTCCGCGCTGATGAGCAAGGTGGTGGCGAACGGCAATCACCGGGTGAAGTTCCCGCTCAACGAGCCGGCCGCCGGCAAGCGGAAATCGCAGATCGACGAATACCTGGAGTTCCCACCGAGCCCGGCTGCCAGCATCTGGCCCTGGCCACCAACGACATCCTGCGCACCGTCGACCACTTGCGATCGGAGGGGGTGGAATTCCTGGACACCCCGGACGCGGATTACGACGACCCCGCGCTCCGAGCCAGGATCGGGCACGTCCGGGTGCCGGTCGAGGAGCTGAAGAGGCGTCGGATCCTGGTCGACCGGGACGAGGACGGGTACCTGCTGCAGATCTTCAGCAAGCCGCTCGGTGACCGGCCGACGATCTTCTTCGAGCTCATCGAACGGCACGGCTCGCTCGGGTTCGGCAAGGGCAACTTCAAGGCGCTGTTCGAGTCGATCGAGCGGGAGCAGGCGGCCCGGGGCAATCTGTAGAAAAGGGAGTGACCATGGCCACGCCGAACCACCCGCTGATGCCTCGGCACCTGCGCCTGCACGACCTGTTCCCTGAGAACGCCGGCGCGGGAGTCGATGTCGTCACCGGCCGCCGGCTCGTGCTCGGCAACGCGCAGGTCCGCCCCTCCTACGCGGTCGCCCGGGAACCAAGCCCGCTGTACCGCAACGCCATCGGTGACGAGTGCGTGTTCGTCGAAGCCGGCGCGGCGCTGGTGCAGACGGTTTCGGCGAGCTCACCGCCCGGCAGGGTGACTACGTGCTCATTCCCCGCGCGACCGTGCACCGCTGGCTGCCGATCACCGAGCAGGGCCCGCTGCGGGTCTACTCGATCGAGGGGGAACAGCCATATCGGCCCGCCGAAACGCTACCTGTCGCGTTTCGGTCAGCTGCTCGAGCATTCCCCTTACTGCGAAAGGGATCTGCACGGCCCGGCCGAGCCGCTGCGTGGTGGACGGCATCGAAGTAGATGCCGATGTCGAGGTCTACATCAAACACCGCGGGCATGGCCCGTCCGGCATCGCCGGGTCGATCGTGGTCAGCCCGCACCACCCGTTCGATGTGGTCGGCTGGGACGGCTGCCTGTACCCGTACACGTTCAACGTCGCCGATTTCGAGCCGATCACCGGGCGGGTGCATCAGCCGCCGCCGGTGCATCAAGTCTTCGAGGGCACCAATTTCGTCGTCTGCAATTTCGTTCCGCGCAAGGTGGATTACCACCCGCTGGCGATTCCGGTGCCGCATTACCATCCAATGCGGACAGCGACGAGATCATGTTCTACGTCGCCGGCTACTACGTGGCTACTACGAGGCCGGCAAGGGCTCGGGCATCGGACCCGGCTCGATCAGCGTGCACCCCGGTGGGCACTCCCACGGCCCGCAGACCGGTGCTGTGGAGGCTGCGTTGGGCAAGCACTATTTAGACGAGCAGGCCGTCATGGTGGATACGTTCCGGCCGCTGGAACTGGCGAGGCTGGGCGCGCGGTGGACGACAGCGCTTACGCATGGTCATGGTCATGGTCATGGTCATCGCGCGGACCGGCCGGCGGCCAGCGGTCCTGAGTCAGAGCTCGTCGGGGTACCACGCCTGAACGGCGAGGCCCGCCGGATCCCGCCCTAGCCCTGAGACGTGACCGCCCGCTGCGCCGACGGCCAGCAGCTGCTCGATCAGGTCGTCACCGCGCAGGGTGGTCGGCTGCAGGTCCTCGCCGCGGTGATCGAAGGCCTCACGCGCCAGGTGGCCGCCCTCGGTGATCTTCGCCAGCGAGCCGGTCGAGGCCAGCGATCCGCGGGCGACGCCGAGCAGGCCGAGGGCGTCGTCCAGCGCGCCGACCAGCTCCTGCCGGTTGGTCTCGCACATCGCCCTGACCAGTTCGGGCCGGGTGCCCGCCACCCGGGTGCCGTCGGCGAACGACGACGCCGCCAGGGACAGCGCCAGCGACCCGCCGGCCTGCCCGACCTGCGCCAGCGCCAGCGCCAGCAGGTGTGGAAGGTGGGAGATCCGGGCGACCGCGGCGTCGTGCGCCGAAGGATCGGCAGGCACCACCCGGCTGCCAACAGCCAGCGCGAGGGCGGCCACCAGTGCCCAGTCGTCGACCCCGCTGTCCTCGGTCAGGCAGGTCACCCAGGCGGCGCCCGCGAAGAGATCGGCGGCGCCCGCGTCCCAGCCGGAGGCGGTCGTGCCGGCCATCGGGTGGGAGCCGATGAACCGGGCCTGCGGCGCCAACGCGGCGACATCGTCCTCGACGATGGCCTTCACGCCTGCCACGTCGGTCAACCTGGCGGTCGGCGCGGTCTCGTCGACGGCACGCAGCAGCTCCGGGAAGGCCGTCACCGGTGACGCGAGCACCACCAGGGCGTCCGTTTCGGCGGCCCGGGTGAGTGCGGCCTCGACCGTGTCGGTCACGTCACAGCCGTCGCGGGCCGCCGCATGGCGGGTGTTGTCGCTCCGTGACCAGCCGAATACCGGCAGGTGCGGCTCCGCCGCTCTGACCAGCGAACCGCCGATCAGACCCAGCCCGAGAACACACAGCGCGGACGGCAGCGCGATTTCGGCCAAAAGAACTGATGGCGGCGGCGCGGTGGGGTGCATACGCTCATCATGGCCGGACACATCTGCGGCCGTGGTGCCCCCCGACCACCACCCACCGCGGATGTGTCCGGCGCCATCTGTTCGCGCTCTGTTGATCTGCGCGGTCCGATCGCCAGGGCCGGAAGGCGGGTACCGCGTAGCCGAGGCCACGCGGAGGCCGTAACGTTGCCACTCGTGAGCGCCGGGAGCACTGCCACGACCGAGGGGTTCGGTGTCGCTGTCACGCGAGAAGAAACCACCTGGCGGTGCTCGTTGCTGGCCCCGGAACTCCTGGACGACCTGGACGGAGTGATCACCGCGCTGCGCCGGGTGGCGACGGCCGGCCCGGTCTTCGGGATGGTGGCAGTGGACGACGAATTCTTCGTCATCGTCCGGCCGATTCCTGGTGGTGCAGCGCTGCTGCTGTCCGACGCGACGGCCGGCCTGGACTACGACATCGCCGCCGACGTGCTCGATCTCCTGCAGGTGCCGATCCCCGAGGACGACGACGTCGACGACGACCCCTGGCCGGAGGGCGACCTGACGCTGCTGGCCGATCTGGGCGTCGGCGAGCAGGAGATGCAGGTGATCGTCGACGAGGTCGACCTGTACCCCGACGAACAGCTGGCGATGATCGCGCAGCGGTGCGGCTTCGGCGACCAGTTCGCCGCGGTGCTGGAAAAGGCCTGACCGGGCCTGCCGGCGCAGACATGACCGGCTCGCGAGATCCGTTGGGACGGCCGTCGGGCGGCTCGACCGGATCTTCGTTCACCCACCGGACCTATTCCGACGAGGACTTGATCCGGATCGCGCTCGCCCTGGCCGCGCAGGCCCCGGCGACCGGTGACGTCCCGGTCGGGGCGCTGGTGCTCGGGCCGTCGGGGGAGATCCTCGGTGAGGGCCGCAATGCCCGCGAGGTCACCGGGGATCCCACCGCGCACGCCGAGATCGTTGCCCTGCGTGCCGCCGCGGTGGCGCTGGGCGGCTGGAACCTCGCCGGATGCACGCTGGCCGTCACCGTCGAACCGTGCACCATGTGCGCCGGCGCCATCGGCGCCGCCCGGATCGACCGGGTGGTCTTCGGCTGCTGGGAGCCGAAGACCGGTGCGGCCGGGTCGCTGTGGGACGTGCTCCGAGACCGGCGCCTGACGCACCGGGTCGAGGTGCGCGGCGGAGTTCTCGAGGCGGACTGCGCCGCGTTGGTGGATCGGGAACTAATGTTGCAGAAAAGGGATTGAAAAATGAAATAAGAAGAGCCGATATCCTTGAGGTAAATACAGATGGTTCCGGAGAACGTATTTATGCACACGGGTTACGAAACCCTTGTGGC
>JBBQJM010000287.1:0-5927 GCA_038325895.1 Mycobacteriales bacterium | reverse complement strand
CGAGGCGGATCACACCGGCGCCCGGGCGCCCGGCCACCGCCGGACGGTCCACGGGTAGTGCCTTGACTTCGCGGGTGTTCACAGGGTCGCGGTGCTCAGCAGAATCCGGGAATGGTGTTCCAGGCCGAGCCTGGCTCCGGCGCGTCGTCGCGTCCGACCTCGGCCTCGATCAGGCCGTATGGGCGGTCCGCAGCGTAGAAGACCTCGCCGGGGTTCTCGACGCCGAACGGCGAGAGGTCGACCAGGAAGTGGTGCTTGTTCGGTGCCTTGAACCTGATCTCGGCGATGTCCGGGAGTTCCTCGAGGACGGCGTGGCCCATCGCGTAGAGGGTCTGCTGCAGCGCGTAGCTGTGCACCTGCGCGAACTGCTTGAGCAGCAGGGCCCTCACTTGGGTGTAGGCCTTGTCGAAGTCCACGTCGGTGTTCGCGTACCGCCAGCGGGCGACCAGCGAGGTGGCCATGATCCGGTCGGTGGTCTCCTGCAGGGTCGTGTACTCGTCCTTGAGGTATCCCCAGAACTCCGACCCGGTCGTCTTGGCGACGACCAGGTCCTTCAGGCCGGAGACGACCCAGGCTCGCCGGTCGGCGGCCCGTCCCTCGACGGTGACGACGGTGGTGCGGGTCTCGGTGCCGGCGCGGACGAAGGAATGCTCGTGCGGGGCGCCGTCGATCTCGATGCGATCCCAGAAGTATTCTTCGATTTCGATACGCGCTCCGGTCGCCTTCGGCGTCTGATGGATGAAGTGGTCCCCGAGGGTCAAGCCGAATTCCTCGATGGAGTTCACTCCCTTCTGCTTGGCGAAGGCGAACACCGTATTCTTCTGGGTGTCGGTGGGTAGAATAGCCGACTGATCTCCGGTGATATGGGCGTCGCGGAAATCGCCCCGCAACGCCGATGACACGTTGAGGTCACGGATCTCGTGCCGCGCCGTGTCGCGATAAACACGGACCAGACGGTTTTCGGCCTTGCCGTACTGATTGGGTCCCAGGACGATGCTCATGTCGACAGCTCCCTCGATGGGTGGAATTGGTCGATGCGGCTCGGCAGAGCGGGACATGGCTGTGCGAGCGGGTTGATCCGGGCTGGGTGTCGGGGCGAAAGTCACGCAGGCGGCGGATAAATACCAATCCGCGAGAGGGCGGGAACGGCCGGCGCGGCTTTGCGGGGTGGAGCCTGGCGGTGAGGCCTGATGATCACTGGCTCGCCCTCGCTCTGACTGAGCGGAGGTTTTCTTCCGCAGTCCGAAATGTTAGATGGTGGCCTGCGTCACGTCAACAGTTTGTTGAAGGGAAGTTGGGGCTGCAGCACGGGTCGGCGCACACTCCGAGAGCAACGCTGGCGCATCGCATGCTGGACGGGTGCCTCATTCGCGCTCCCGGTTCAGGTAGTTGTAGACGGTGAACCGGCTGACGCCCAGCGACGCGGCAACTGCCTCCACCGACTTGCGGTACGAAAAGGCGCCGGCCTCCTCGAGCAGTCGGACGGCCTGCTGTTTGCCGGACCTGGACAGGTCGGCCAGCGGGGATCCGAGTTGCCGTTCCAGGTCGTCGATGATCGCGTCGAGGCCACCGGGCGCGCTGGGCGCCACCTGGCCGTCGCCGGCCTCCCGTGCTGTGGGCTCGCCTGACGCGGTGATCGGCAACCGCACGCCGGCGACGATTCGCCCGTGCCATTCCACCGGCACGTCATCGGCGAGCAACTCGGTGGGATCGACGAATTCTGCGCCGATCCGGTCCAGTAACGGACCGAGCCCTCGCATCAGCGGATGGAACGGTTCCTCGTTCTGTTCGGGCCCGGCGGCGTCGCGGACCTCCACCCGCACCCGGTCGGCGCCGGCGCCGAAGGCTGCGCCGAGCGCCGTCCGAAGGGTGTCCAGCAGCTCGTCGGCATCGCCGGCGCACGAGGTGCCCAACGGCCCGAACTGTCCGTCGAGGCCGGCCGCTCGGACCACGTCCCAAGCATTGCGGGCGTGCGCGGGTGGGTCACCCGCGCCGTGGAAGGGTTCCGAGGTGAATTCCGCGACCAGCCGCACGCGGTGAGATTACGCTCCGAGCGTTTCGAGTCGGGCGGCCGACGATCCCCGGACGTCCTGTCAATCAGGCCGCCGGTTGTCGGGCACTCGTCAGTCGATGGCGGCCGGTGCGCGGCGCGCCAGCTGATTGAGCTGATCCCGTTCCAGGCCAACGGCTTTGGTGATCTCGGCCTGATCCGCAGCACCGCAATCGATGGCGCGGAGGATGAAGCCCGCCAGCGCGACCGCGGTGGCCGGTTCGTCGAGGTAGCCCGAGTCGGTGCGCTCGACGTAGGCGCGAAGGCGGGCCGTCGCCGAGGGCAGCCCTTGCAGGTAGAAGGCGTACACGGCCGCGTAGCGGCTGGGTAATTGGGCCGGATGCAGGTCCCAGCCCTGGTAGAAGCCGCGTTCCAGCGACCGCCGGACGAGCCGGGCGTGCAGCCGCCACGCCGATCGCACGGCGTCCGGGCCGCCTACCGGTAGCACGTTGGTGGATCCGTCGCTGAGGTGCACGCCGGTGCCGGCCGCGGCCACTTGCATGGTTGCCTTGGCGTGGTCCGCCGCCGGATGCTCCATGCTCTGGTACTCCGCGGCGATGCCGCAGGACGCGGAGTAGTCGTACGTCCCGTAATGCAGTGCGGTGCACCGCCCGGCCGCGGCGTGCAGCATCGGCGCGATCGGGGCCCGGCCGTCCGGGCCGAGGATCGCCTGCGGGGTCTCCACCTGGATCTCGAAATGCAGGCTCCCGGCCGGCAACCCGTGGGTCCGTTCGAGCTCCTCGCACACGAACACCATGGCCTGCACCTGATCGACGGAGGTCACCTTGGGCAGCGTCACCACGAAGCCGTCGGGGAGGCCGCCGGATCGCGCGAGTTCGCCGACGAACATGACCAACGTCCGCACACCCCGCCGTCGGGTGGGCGACTCCAAGCTCTTGAATCGGATCCCGAAGAAAGGCGGGGCGCGGCCGGCGGTCAGCGATTGGCGCAGAGCTGTTGCGGTAGAAAGGGTGTCGGAATCCTCTTCGTCATCCGGGCGCGGGCCGTAGCCGTCCTCGAAGTCGATCCGAAGGTCCTCGATGGGTTCACAGTCGAGTTTCCCGGTGATCCGGTCGTAGATCTGGTCGACCACGGTTCGGTCCATGTCCAGCGCGGACGCCAGGTCCGCGGGGGACCCGCCGTGGTCCTTGAGAGCGCTGCGCGCTGCGGCCCCCCAGCGTCGGGGCAGGTCAGGGGTGAATTGGTCTGCGGCCACGTAGACGGTGTGCACGGGTTGGCGGAGCGGCCGCTCACCGGGATACAACGCGGCGAGTTCGCGGTCTGCCGGTTCGAGCCGGCGGTCCAGTTCGGCGGCCAAGGTATCGAGATCTCTCACCAAGTCGTCCTTTTCAGCTGCAGTTCTGGTCACGACACTTTCCGCACATCGATTCGCCTGCTGCCCAGGCGGTCTCGCTCGCGGTCGCTGCCGATGATGCCGCGTCGAACCACCACCGCCGATCGGGTGAAGGCGACCGGATGGCATCCTCCCGCCGATGAGCGGCTGCGACTAGTCGATCATGACCTACCTGCTTCTGTCTGGCGGAAAACAAGTTCTGAATAGTGGATACAAGTCATGGGCACGCCACAGTTAAGTCATGGGCACGCCACAGTTAAGACGGTCGAGCCAACTTGCCCGAATGACGAACGTATACTTCCGTCATACGGAAGTCTCAGGGACCATTGCCGCGAGCGGGGGATCTGAAGTGGCCAAGGCAGCAGCCGCGACGGAGGTCGCGGAGGCAACCTCCAAGGACCGGGACGGCGGCACCCGAGCGGTCGACGTCAAGCAGCCGCGCTCGGGCGGTGTTCAGTCCATCGAGCGTGCGTTCACCATCCTGGAAACCCTGGCCGGCAACGGCGGTGTGATGGGACTCTCTGCGCTGGCCACCGAATCGGGCCTGCCGTTACCGACCATCCATCGCCTGGCACGCACCCTGGTGGACCTCGGTTACCTCCGGCAGGAACCGTCCCGGCAGTACGCGCTGGGGCCGCGCATCCTGCTGCTGGCCGAGAGCACGTCGTTGATGCTCAGTGCGATCGCCCGCCCGCACCTTGCGCAACTGGTCGATGACCTGGGCGAGACCGCGAATCTGGCGTCGCTGGACGGCGATCAGATCGTCTACATCGCCCAGGTGCCGTCGCGGCATTCGATGCGGATGTTCACCGAGGTGGGACGGCGGGTGCTGCCGCACTGCACGGCGGTCGGGAAGGCGATCATGGCCCACATGCCGCCCGAGGAGGTACGACAACTGTTGGCGCGCACCGGGATGCCGCGTCATACCGAACACACCATCACCGATCCCGCAGTGTTCGCCGAGCAGCTCGTCTGGGCCGGCGAGCACGGGTACGCCATCGACGACGGTGAGCAGGAACTCGGCGTGCGGTGCGTCGCCGTCGCGGTGCCCGGCGTCCGCGCGCACCTGGCGGTGTCGGTGTCCGGCCCAGCCGGACGGATGTCGCCGGAGACAGTGGACCGGGCTGTCCCGCTGCTCACCGCCGCCGGCGCCGCCCTCGCCAACGAGCTCGCCTGACCCCCTTGGGGCGCGGATCAACTTCCACAACGCGGATGATCGGGTTGACTCGCGTCACTCCAATCCCATAACCCCGACGTTCGTGCGCGTCGGCGAAGTTGATCCGCGCCGTCAAGGGGGCGCGGTCGAGCGGGCGGTGGGCGGGGGTCCGGCCGGCGGCAAGGAACAATGGACAGAGTGACCCCTCCTTCGCCCTCGTCCTTGACCGTCCCGCGTGACGCCCTGCCCGGTGCTCCGGTGGGCGCGTTCCGTGACGGCGGTGCGCCCGCGATGGTCGTCTCCGACCTCGACGGCACCCTGCTGGACCACAGCGGCGCCACCATCAGCCAGCGCAACATCGACGCCCTGCGCCGCGCGGATGAGGCCGGTGCGCGGGTGGTCATCGCGACCGGCCGGCCCATCTGGTGGCTGGGCCCCGTCATCGAGGCCGGCTTCACCGGCACCGCGGTCTGCATGAACGGCGCCGTGGTCTACGACATCGCGGCCGGCGAGATCCTTGCGTCCTCACCGCTCACCCCCTTGACGATGCAGAACTTCGTGGCCGCGCTGTCGGAGCAGACCGATGAGTTCGCGCTCGCGGTCGAGCGGCTTGGTCTCACGCTCCAGGCCTGCATCGCCGAGGAGGAGTACGAGCATCCCTGGGCCTTCGGGTACTTCGAGCGCGCGGACCGCGCCACCCTGCTGGCGGATCCCGCGGCGAAGCTCCTGGTCAGAGGCACCGGCGATTCCCGATCACTGGCCACGGCGGCCCGGGACAGCGGCGCGGACACCGTGCACATCACCTATTCGACCGATGACGGGCTCATCGAGGTGGCGGCCGCCGGGGTCAACAAGGGCTCGGCGCTGGCCGAGCTCGCGGGACGCTGGGGCATCGACCCCTCTCGGGTCGTCGCCTTCGGTGACATGCCGAACGACCTGGAGATGCTGCACTGGGCCGGGCACGGAGTCGCCATGGCCAACGCGCATCCCGACCTCATCGCCATCGCCAATGAGGTCGGAGCCGACCATCACGATGACGGCGTCGCGCAGGTGCTGGAACGCTGGTTCTGACCGCAACCCCGACCCCGCGCCGCCGTCACTCCAACGCCGAGCCACCGCCGGGACCGAGGGTGGCGGTGCGCGAGGAGTCCTCGAGCTTCACACCCGACTGCCCGAGTGTGCGAGCGCCCTCGACGAGCCCGGCAGCCACCAGGGCGGCCTGCCGATATCCGAGCCCGTCCGGCGGGTGGATGTTGGAGATGCAACTGCGGTCGGCATCGGTCCGACCCGGCCGTGGCCGGTGGGTCAGGTAGATGCCCGGGCTGTCCGCGACCGACAAGCCCGGCCGTTCGCCGATCATCACCAGC
>JBBQJM010000286.1:0-5937 GCA_038325895.1 Mycobacteriales bacterium | reverse complement strand
AGGCGTTGTTGCTGGAAGCCTGCGCGCCCGGCACCTCGCTTGCCGGCGTGGCCGCGGTGGACCAGGACGAGGTGGTGGCGGGCATGCTGCGGCGGCTGTGAATCGAGCCGCCGCCGGGCCATTCGTTCCGCCCAATGGTCGACATGTGCCACTGGTGGGCCGACCAGTTCGAGGCGGAATATGCTGCTGCGCAACCGAAATCGCGGAGAGATCCCGGTCTTGCCCGGGCCGGACCGCAGTGGTTCCGGACCCTGCCGACTCAGCCGATCGGTCGGTGTTGCTCTGCACGGACCTGCACGCCGGCAACGTGCTGGCCGCCCAACGAGAGCCGTGGCTGGTCATCGACCCCAAGCCCTACCTGGGCGATCCGACCTACGACCCCTTGCAGCACATGCTCAACTGCCCGGATCGGCTCCTCGCCGACGCAGCAGGCTTCGCCGACCGGATGGCGTCGCTGCTGGACCTCGACGCGAACCGGTTGCGGCAGTGCCTCTTGCCCGGTGCGTGCTGGACTCGCTCGATCGGCCGTTCCTCGATGGCGTGGCCGCGGCGCTCGCGCCCTGAGTGGGCGGGTCAGCGAACTGTGCCGGTCAGAGAGTCGATCAGTTCACGTTCCTTGGCCGGGCTCAGCCCGGCAGGACGCTCGCGATCCAGGCCCAGTTCGCGTTCCCAGCGCAGGAGATCGGCGAGCAGGTCCGCCCGCGACCGGTGGGTCAGGCCGGCGGCCAGCGCCGCAGCGCCCGATCGTGCGGACCGTGCCGACCGATTCCCGGCACCTGTTTCCACCAGCCACATCGGCAGCGATTCCGGGCCCATCCACGGCGCCACTCCGTGGTCCAGCAGCCAATTCGGGTCGGCCGGCAGCACCGGCCCGTCGTGGCCCGCCGACTGTCGGCTCTGCTCGATCCAGACCCCGAACGGCACTATCGGACCGACGGCGTCGAAGACTCCCGTGGTGCCGACCGCGGCCCGGTCGAGCAACCAGGAGGCGAGATCGCGCACGTCGATGACCTGGGTGGGCAGGTCCGGGGAGTCGGGCACCAGGAGCGGGCCATCCGGGTCTCGAGCGGCGCGGGCCACCCAGTAGCCGGACCTACCGGTGTGATCGCCCGGTCCGCCGATCAGCCCCGCTCGGGCGATGAGCAACCGATCACCGACGGTCCGCATCGACGCCTGTTCGCAGGCCACCTTCGCCGCGCCGTACCGCTCGCGGCCGACCTGTTCGCGATCGGTCGGCGCGACCACCTCGGCGGTCTCGTCGTCGGACGCCGCTGCGGGTGAGTCCGGGTCGTACACGCTGACCGACGACACGTACGTCCAGTGCCGCGCCCGGTCGCTCAGCGCCCGCACTGCACCACGGACCATGTCCGGCTGCCAGGACACCTCGATGACGGCGTCCCACTCGCGATCGCGCACCGAGTCGTATCCACCCGGCTCCCGCCGATCAGCAGCGACGAGCGTGGCGCCTTCCGCGACGGGGCCCCCGGCACCCCTGGCCAGACAGCTGACAGCATCGCCCCGGGCCACCGCCTGCCGGGCGACTTCCCTTCCCAGCCAAGCGGTCCCGCCCATAATCAACAGCTTCATGACGGGAGTAGACCACTCTGGATGCAGATTCCGCGAGAGGTTCGCCGCGCCGCGGACCATCGCTGTTGGCCCGCCGCAGACCGGACGTTCGCAGCTCCGAGTGGCCGCCGTCAGCGGGGAATTGCGGCGGCGACCAGCTGGGCCGCGGTGGTGCGGGCGACCGTGACAGCCTCCGGATCGGCGTCGAGCGCGCCGCTGGCCAGCGCGCCGTCCAGCAGCAGCGACACGGAGCGCGCCAGCCGTCCGGGGTCGTCGGCGCCGGCTCGGCGAGCCAGATCCGTCATCCAGGCCAGCACCGCGCGTTTGTGCGCGACCGTCCGGTCGTGCACGGGGGTACCCGCGGGGGCCTCGGCGGCCGCGTTGATGAAGCCGCAACCCCGGTACCCGTCCCTGCGGCACGCGGTATCCAGCGCGTCGAAGAGTCCGACCAATTGATCGGCCGGGTCCGGCCCGGCGGCTCGCGCGGCGTCGTGCAGCTGGCCGCTCCACACCGCGTCGACGACATCCAGGTGGGCGATGATGAGGTCGTCCTTGGCCGGAAAGTGTTTGTAGAACGTCGCTTTGGCGACGCCCGACTCCGCGATGATGGTATCGACGCCGACCGCGCGGAGCCCGCGGGCGTAGAACAATCCGGTCGCAGTGGACAGGATGCGCTGGCGGGCCGGGGGCATCGCAACGGGTTGCGCCATGCTGCTGTGCACCTCCTGCACGGACTCGGGTCTCTCGCCGATGATACAGACTGGTCTGTCTCGGCCCAGGTAGGCGGCGCGCCCCGCTCTGCGTGCCGCCGGCGCCAACACCCGTTGATGCCCGTGCCGTCGTCGGCCGCACTGCTGAGTTCACGGCCGGCCGCCACACCGTCCGGCGCCAGAACGTCCGGCGCTACAACGACCGGCGATTGCTCGCCTCCCGGTCGAGCGTCGATGGCCACCGCGGATGGCCGATTGCGGCGGTCGGCGTCATCAGCTACCTTGTGGGGCAGACAAACCTGTCTGTCTATGAGTGATCGTGAAGGGAATTCCATGAAGATCGGTGTCATCGGAACCGGATCCGTGGGCAGGACGATGGCGGCGCGGCTGGCCGAGCTCGGGCACAGCGTGACCATAGGTACGCGTGACCCGGCGGCGACAACGGCACGCACAGACCCCGATGCCTGGGGCAACCCGCCGTTCGCCAGCTGGCACGCCGACCACCCGGACGTCACTCTCGCGACGTTCGAGCAGTCCGCGCAGCACGGCGAGATCGTGCTGAACGCGACCGGCGGCAGCGGATCCCTGGCGGCGCTGACCGCGGCCGGCGCGGACAACCTCCGGGGCAAGGTGCTGATCGACATCTCGAATCCGCTGGATTTCTCCCAGGGATTCCCGCCGTTCCTGTCAGTGGACAACACCGATTCGCTGGGCGAGCAGATCCAGCGCGCCTTTCCGGACGTGCGAGTGGTGAAATCGCTGAACACGATGGCGGCGTCGTTGATGGTGCAGCCGAAACAGCTGGCCGGCGGCGATCATTCGGTCTTCGTGTCGGGCAACGATGCCGACGCAAAGGCGACCGTCACCACATTGCTGGAGAGCCTGGGTCATACCGACGTGATCGACCTCGGGGACATCACCACCGCGCGCGGATCGGAAATGGTGTTGCCCATCTGGGTCCGGCTGATGAGTGCCCTCGGCACGCCGATCTTCAATTTCAAGATCGTTCGCTGAGCACGCCCGGTCGACGGCGCCCGTACACCGGCTGTGCTGGCCGACGCTGACCAACCACGACGCTGACCAATCACGACGCTGACCAACCACGACGCTGACCAACCACGACGCTGACCAACCACGACGCCGACCAACCACGACGCTGACCAACCACGACGCTGACCAACCACGACGCTGACCAACCACGACGCCGACCGACAGTGACGCCGACCGACCGTGACGGCACAATGGCCCGATGAGCCGGCAGCGCGCCAGCCACGCGGCGCCGGTGGTCGATGCCCGCACCTCCTTGCTCACCACAGCCCGTTCCACCACGGCGTTGCTGGTGTGCGGCGTGCTGGCCGGCCCGCTGTTCGTCATCGTCATCGCCGCGCAGGCGCTGGCCCGGGAGGGTTTCGACCCGTCCCGCCACCCGATCAGCGCGTTGAGCCTGGGTGATCGCGGCTGGATCCAGATCACCGACTTCGTGCTGGTCGGGATGTTGTCGGTGGCCTTCGCGGTGGGACAGCGTCGAGTGCTGCGTCCCGCGCCCGCCACCTGGGGTCCGCTGCTGATCGCGGTCTACGGGGTGGGCCTGATCGTGACCGGGGTGTTCGTCGGCGACCCCGGATTGGACTTCCCGCCCGGCACCGACCCGGGGATCCCGGAATTGAGCTGGCATGCGGCGGTGCACGCGGCCGCCCCGCCGGTCGCGTTCGGCGCTCTGATCGGGGCGTGTGCGGTCTTCACCCGCCGGTTTCTTGAAGGTGGTCGCCGGGGCTGGGCGTGGTATAGCGCCGGCACCGGAGTGACTGCGCTGGCCTTGCAGCTCTGGCCGGGCGCGGGCGGGACGGTGTGCACGGCCGTTGCCGTCCTGATCACCTCGGTCTGGATGACCGCCGTGGCGATCGACGCCACCACCGAGCAGCGGCGTTCTGCGGCCGCGATCACACGCTGATGGTCGCGGGTTCGCCGTCGCCGGTTCACCTTCACCCTTCACCGGGCAACCCGCCCACCACCTCGCGCGTCCCCGCATGGTGACCCCCGAAACGATGCCCCTGCGCCGGTACCCCGCCGGCTATAGCCCGACGCCGCCGCCGATGACGACCCCGCCTCCGGCTCGACGACGACGGAGCAGGCGTGGCATCGCGATCGCGGCGTCCGCGGCGGTCGTCGCCGCCGGGATCGGCTTTGCGCCGTGGATCCCCTCGCTGAACGGCGTGGGCGCGGCGTGGACCAGTTTCCTGCCGTGGAGTGCGCTGCTGCTGGTGCTGTTCGGCGTGGTGGCGTTGATCCGCCGGGCCTGGTGGGGGCTGGCCGCCGTGGTGGCTGCCTCGCTGGTGTGGTCGGCGGTGTTCATCCCGCAGCTGACCCCGACCGCAAGTGCCGGTCAGGTCACCGACCTGACCGTGGCCACTCAGAACATCGGCGCGGCCAACGGCAATCCGGTTGGTTCGGTGCGGAAGCTGATGGCCACCGGCGCGGGGATGATCGCCGTGCAGGAACTGTCAGGCACCGCGGGCGACGACGCCGCCGCCGCGTTGGACGGTCAGTACAAGTACAGCGAACGCGTCGGGACCGTCGGCCTGTGGTCGCAGTGGCCGCTCGGCACCGTGACGCCACTGGAACTCGGTCTTGGCTGGCCGCGCGCACTGCATGCGACGGTGCATCGCACGGACGGTGACCTGTCCGTGTACGTCGTGCACCTGCCGTCGGTCCGGCCGGGTGACACCGCCGCCCGGGATGAGGGGGTCAGCGAACTCGCCGCGCTGGTCGGCGCCGACACCGCGCAGCGGGTCATCGTGATGGGTGATCTGAACACCGCGACCACCGATCCCTCGCTCAGCTCGCTGACCGCCGAGATGGCCGACTCCCGGCAGAGCGTTGACGGTGGCTTCGGGTTCAGCTGGCCAGCCGTGTTCCCGATGACCCGGCCCGATCACGTGCTCAGCCGCGGGCTGACCGTGGTGTCCGACCAGGTGCTGGCCGCCGACGGAAGTGATCACCTGCCGGTGGTCGCTGGGTTCAGCCTGTAGCTGTCGCCGGTCATTCTGTGGGCAGCGACAGGCCCGGTCCGACAGGTGGCCAGCACCCGCCATGATCACCGGCCCGGGACCGGGGCGGGTGCTGGGGGCCCGTCCGAGTCACGAAATGGAGATCACCGGGGCCGTCACGAAGTCGGCGACGTCTGCGGTCGGCTTCGTGGTCGGGATACTGAGACGATGGTCAACCGCGCGGTCGATCTGGCCGACAGGTTCACGCTGTTCTCCGAGCACTTCTCGCCGAAGGTGATCGCCCGGCTGAACGACTATGAGATCAAGCTGGTGCGGATCAAGGGCGAATTCGTCTGCACACCCACGAGGAAACCGACGAGCTGTTCCTGGTCATCGACGGCACCCTGACGATCCAACTGCGGGACGGGGATGTGGCGTTGCGCCCCGGGCAGCTGTTCGTGGTCCCGAAGGGCGTCGAGCACTGCCCGATCGCGGACGGCGAGGTGCAGGCGATGCTGATCGAGCCGGCCGGCGTGACGAACACCGGTGACGCCGGGGGTCCGCTGACCGCCCAGCACGACGACTCCCTGCTGTAGGCCTTCCGGAAACTGGCTCGGCCCGGACGCTGGCTCGGCCCGGACGCTGGCTCGGCCCGGACGCTGGCTCGGCCCGGA
>JBBQJM010000285.1:0-5964 GCA_038325895.1 Mycobacteriales bacterium | reverse complement strand
GCACCAGGGTGTCGGGGTCGGCGGTCAGGGCCTCGATATCCACCAGGGCAGGGTCCAGGTAGTCAAGGTTCGCGGCCCTCGTTTGCTCTTCCGGAATGCCGGTGGCCAGGGTGACAGTGACCCGGCCGTGTTCTCCGGTCGCCGCGTCCCAGGTCCCGGCCCCGTAGAGGTGGGTGGAATGGGCCAGATCCCCCCAGTGATAGCCGGCGAACCGGTCCCATTGCTTGAGGAAATAGTCCCGGCAGTGGTACCCGATCTGCTGAATGACCGGGTGCATCACGGATATCTGGGTGATGTGCGGGGCGTACAGGATGACCTGGCCGCCGTCGGCAACAACCGGTTCCACCTTGTAGAAACCCTTTGCCCCGGTCCACATGTCCTCGTACTTGGTGGGGATGACCGACAACACCCGGCGCACGGGGGCATCCAGGTACTTGACGTGGGTCTCCGAGGAAACCGCCGCGCAGGCCGCCCATGCGGCCTCGGGGGCACCGAACGACGCGGCGTGCAGTGCGCTGGTGCCGGACTGCGCGACCAGGCACAGGGCGAGACACCGGCTGGGGATCATCGACGCGGCCTCGTTGATCAACGCCCGAACCGGGGTGATACCGCGGGTGCCGATGATGTCCGCGCTGGTGATCAATGCGCCCAGCCAATGCGAGAAGTCGATGACCTCCGGGCCGGCGACGCCGGGGAAGAAGTACTTGTTGCCGCCGGAGAACCCGACGACCTCATGCGGGAACACCGGGCCGACCACGAGCGACACATCGTTCTCGACCACGGCACGGTTCAGGACCACCTCGACGGACTGGTGGAACCGGCCGTCGGACAGTTCCGCGACCCGGTCGGTGCTGATCCAGCCCAGCGACGTGAAGGTTTCCGGGTTCCACCACTCGTGATTGAGCACGGTCAGTCCCGGGTACGTGGCCTCCAGTCCCCGGTCGGCGTAGCCGAGATGCCCCGCGAGGTGTTCATCGCTCATCGCGGCGTGGGTGCCGAGTGCGATCAGCACGGTGATGTGAGATGCCTTACCGTGCAACGCATCGTGCACTGCCGACAGCAGCAGGGGCAAGGGACAGCTACGGGTGCCGTCGGGCACGATCACACAGACGCTGCGCCCGTCCAGATCCTCCGCAGCGAGGGATTGCGCCACGAATTGCCGGATGGCGTCGTCGGCCAGTACCTGGTCGGCGCCACCGATCAGGGTGGCGGCCCGGGCGAGTTCGGAGACGACGTCGATGGTGTCGGTCATGGTTGCACCCTGCACCGTGCCCCAGAGGTTCTGCAAGAGCGGTTCGGCACGAGGTTCTGCAGATTCAATGCGACGTCCTGTCCGAATTGGGCATCAGGTACGTCGAGTTCCGCAGCGCCTGGGACATCAACGTGTTGGACCTGGACGACGGGCAGATCGACGAGGTGGTGCGGATCCTGACCCGCAACAACCTCTCGGTGTCCTCCATCGGAGCACCCATCGGAAAGATCAACATCGAGGACGACTTCACCGCACACCTGACCCGGATGGACCGGGCACTGACGGTGGCCCGGAAATTGAATGCGCCCTATATCAGGGTGTTCTCGTTCTTCCTGCGGCCGGGCCAGCCGCCAGCCGTGCACCGGCATGAAGTGATCCGCCGGATGCGGGTTCTCGCCGGCATGGCACAAGCGGCCGGCGTGGTGTTGCTGCACGAGAATGAGAAGGAAATCTTCGGTGACATCCCCATCCGGGTCCTGGATATCGTGGAGTCCGTGAATCGCCCCAGCCTGAAACTGGCCTGGGACGCCGCCAATTACGTCCAGGTCGGGGTGAGCCCCTTCACCGAGGTGTACCGGATCCTGCGCCGGCACACCGCGTATATCCAGATCAAGGACGCGCTCATGGCAACCGGCGAAGTGGTGCCCGCGGGCGAGGGCGACGGACAACTCCGGGACACCATCCGGGCCCTTGCGACGGACGGCTTCGACGGATTCTTCTCCATGGAGCCGCACCTGGGATCGGCACACCATCTCGGTGGATTCTCCGGACAGGACAACTTCATCCGCGCCACCAAGGCCTTCACCGGCATCCTGCAGGACCAAAGAATCGACTACGCGTAACGACCCGAGGGCGGTTCAGCGGCAACAGATGACAACTGCTTGCCGTTCGGGCGTGGTTCGCGTTGAACTGGTCATGACAAACATTATGTCGTCACCAGTGACGACGAATCGACAACCCGGAGAGCAACGATGCTTCGTCCACAGGACGGCCCGACTCGCGAACGCAAATCCCTCAACGGTCTGTGGGATTTCGCTCTGGACCCGGCCGGCGACGGTCGGGTCCAGGGTTGGTGGCGCGGCACCCTGCCCGATGCAAGTCCCATGCCGGTACCGGCGAGCTACAACGACATCGTCTCCGATACCGCGGTCCGTGACCACGTCGGTGACGCCTGGTACCAGCGGCAGGTCTGGGTACCACGGTCCTGGGCCGGCGACCGGGTCATGCTGCGGTTCGACTCGGCTACCCACCGCGCGGTGGTCTGGGTCGACGACGTCCAGGTCGCGCAGCACGAGGGTGGCTACACCCCGTTCGAGGTCGATATCACCGAGCACGTTTCCCCTGGCCGTCAGCACCGGATCACCGCCGTGGTCAACAACGAGCTGACCTGGCAGACCATCCCACCGGGATTGGTCGAGGAGACCCCGGAAGGCAAACGGCAACGTTATTACCACGACTTCTTCAATTACGCCGGTCTGCACAGGACCGTGTGGCTGTACCGGACGCCACGGGGTTACGTCAGCGACGTGACAGTGGTGACCGGGTTGGACGGCACCACCGGCGCGGTCGACTACCGGGTGCAGGCCGCCGGCGCCCAGGCCACCGCCCTCACCGTCGCCCTGCTCGACGCGACCGGCACCGGGGTGGCAACGGGCGAGGGCCCGACAGGCACGCTTGCCGTCCCGAACGTGATCGATGGCAGCCGGGCGAAGGCTACCTGTACACCCTCGAGGTGACTCTGCGCGATGTCGACGGCGAGGTTCTCGATCAGTACAGCCAGACGGTTGCGTCAGGACGGTCGAGGTCCGCGGCATCGAGTTCCTCATCAACGGAGAACCCTTTTACTTCAAGGGATTCGGAAAACACGAAGACTCCCCGATTCGCGGTAAGGGCCACGACGACGCATACATGGTCCATGACTTCGAACTGTTGAACTGGATCGGCGCCAATTCGTTCCGCACCTCCCACTACCCATACGCGGAAGAAGTGCTGGACTACGCGGACCGGCACGGGATCGTCGTCATCGACGAGGTCGCAGCGGTGGGATTGAACATGGGTATCGCCGGCGGCATCTTCGGCGCCGAACCCACACCCACCTTCTCCGAGAACACGATCAACGACGCCAGCCGGGCGGTGCACGCCGAGGCCATCCGCGAGCCCCTGGCCCGCGACAAGAACCACCCCAGCGTTGTGCTGTGGAGCATCGCGAACGAACCCGAATCCGACACCCCGGCCTCCCGGGATTACTTCGAGCCGCTGTTCGAACTGACCAGGAAACTCGACCCCACCCGCCCGGTCGGTTTCGTCAACGTCATGCTGGCCCCCGCCGGGAGGTGCCTGGTCAGCCGGTTCGCTGATGTGATCATGATCAACCGGTACTACGGCTGGTACGTCAACCCCGGCGACCTGGCCGCGGCGGAACGCGGCCTGGAAGCTGAACTCACCGCGTGGGCGAAGGACGGGAAGCCGATCATCATCACCGAGTACGGCGCCGACACCGTCGCCGGCATCCACTCGATCACCGACAACCCGTGGACCGAGGAGTACCAAACGAGCATCCTCGACATGTCCCACCGGGTCTTCGACCGGGTCGATGCCGTGGTCGGCGAGCAGGTATGGAACTTCGCCGACTTCGCCACGAGCCCTGGCTTCTTCCGCGTGGACGGCAACAAGAAGGGCGTCTTCACCCGGGATCGGCGTCCCAAGGCGAGCGCCTGGGCGTTGCGTCGCCGCTGGACAGAAAAGCCGACAGCCCGCTGAGCCGAGCAGATCCGGGCCGTCCGCGCGGTTCCTTGATGGTGGAGACGCCCAGCAGCAGCTTGGCGCGGGTCATTTCCGCGGCGAACAGTTTTGGGACGTTGGTAACGCCTGTCTGACCGGCTGCGGCCCGCCCGTACAGATATACGGACGGGAACCCTGCACGCCCAGCCGGTAGTGCAGCGTCACCACGACGACGCCGGCTGACGAGGTCCTCGACACCGCCCAAAGAAGTCGTCGGCGGGGCTTGCGGTGCCGAAAACGTTCCAGTGTGGGGACTCCCGTGCGGCCCGACCGTTCGAACCGGGGCCAGTAAGGAGTGGTCGGCGTCGCGGCGGAGCCCTGGGGCGGGCTGTAAATGGCTGGCCGATATTCCGACGCGGGGGAATGATCCGCGGAGTCGGGCCGCCGCCCGACCGCGCCCGAGCCGCCGGAGGGCAACCGTCGTGACCGTCGCCGCAGCCACATCGTCCGAGTCCGCGCCCGGGCCCGAGGTGCGTACGGCGGCCGGGGTGCTGCGCGGCAGCCTGGAGGCGGGGCTGGCGGTCTTCCGCGGCGTCCGGTACGCCGAGCCGCCGGTCGGTGCGCTCCGATTCGCCGCACCCCGGCCGGTCCGCGGCTGGTCGGGAGCGCGGGCTGCGGTCTCTTACGGGCCGCCACCCCCGCAGGGCGGCCTGTTCGGGATGGACGAGCACGCGCAGGCGGCGGGCGACGACTGGCTTTCGGTCAACGTCTGGTCGCCCGATCCGGCCCCGGGGGCCGGCCTGCCGGTGCTGGTGTGGATCCCCGGCGGCGGTTACGCGATCGGCAGCACCAGCCTTCCGGAGTTCGACGGCGGCCGGCTGGCCGCCGGCAACGTCGTCGTGGTGACGCTGAACTATCGGCTGGGCGTGGAGGGTTTCGCGCAGATCGACGGCGCTCCCGCCAACCGGGGCTTGCTCGACCAGCTCGCCGCGCTGCGGTGGGTCTGCGACAACATCCGGGCCTTCGGCGGCGACCCGGACCGGGTGACGGTCTTCGGCCAGTCGGCCGGTGGTGGATCGGTCGCCGCGCTGATGGCCATACCGCAGGCGGCCGGGCTCTTCCGCCGGGCCGTCGCACAGAGCGTGCCGGGGACGTTCTTCTCGCCGGAGCTGGCCGCCGACATCGCCGCTGCCTTTGCCGCCGAACTCGGGGTGCGGCCCACGGCGAGCGACCTGTCCGCCGTGGACCCCTACCGGCTGCCCTCAGCGGGTTACGCCGTCTCGGCGAAGATCGGCCGGTGGAAGGACCGTTGGGGCCCGATCACCTACCGGCCGATCCCCTTTGCCCCCGTCGTCGACGGCGACGTCCTGCCGGCCACCCCCTGGCAGGCATTGGCCAACGGTGCCGGCCGGGATGTGGACCTGCTCGTTGGCCACACGCGCGACGAGCACCGGCTGTTCAGCCTGATCGACGGCGTGCTGGGCCAGGTGACCGAGGAACGGGCCGAGACCGCCCTGAGCGCCCTTGCCCCCGGCCCGGACGGCACCCGCCGTTACCGCGAGGCCTTCCCGTCCGCCGGCCCGGAGGAGCTGTATGAACTGGTCAACGGCGACTGGCTGTTCCGCATGCCGACGCTCCACCTCGCCCAGGCGCACGCCGCGTCCGGCGGCCGGACCTACCTCTACGAGCTGACCTGGCCCGCCCCAGGCGTGGGCGGTGCCCTGGGCGCCTGCCACGGCCTGGACGTACCGCTCGTCTTCGGCAACCTGAGCAGTGGCCGGCCCGCCATGCTGATCGGCCAGCCCCCCTCCGCGGAGGCGGAGGCACTGTCGGCAGAGATCCGTACCGCATGGACGGCGTTCGCCGCCGACGGTGACCCCGGCTGGCCCGCGTACGACGCCGGGCAGCGGCTCGTCCAGCTCCTCGATACCCGGCCGGCCGTCACCGCCTACCCGGAGGAGGCCTCCCGGCTGCTCTGGCAGCAGCACACC
>JBBQJM010000284.1:0-5965 GCA_038325895.1 Mycobacteriales bacterium | reverse complement strand
ACCCTCGGGTTGGCCACCGGGTTCCTCTTGGGAGGTCTGCACCATCGACGGGTTCGGCACAGTGCTGAATGACGGGCTCAACAAGGTCCGTTTCCCAGCGGGCCTCAAGGTCAACAGCCGAATCCGCATGCACGTGAAACTGGTCGACGTGAGGGACCCGGACGGCAAGGGCGCCGAGGCCATCTACGGTCTCACCTACGAGGTGGAAGGCGAGACAAAGCCCTGCTGCGTAGCCGATCTCGTCTTCCCCTACTACAACTGAATGCACCCGCGCTGCCGGCTGACACCTGACTGAATCTCACTGAATCCGACTGACACCGCCCGACTCTGGAAACGGGGCACCCATGACGACCACAACGCAGAGCAAGAATCGGCCAGAGCGTAGTGGCCAACGGCATTCGCACCAATTACCTCGAAGCCGGTTCCGGCGGGGCAGAGGTCGTGCTGATCCACGGATCGGGACCGGGGGTGACGGCCTACTCGAACTGGCGGCTGGTGCTGCCCGCGCTGGGTGAGGACTTCCACGTGCTGGCGCCTGGCATGGTCGGCTTCGGCTACTCGGACCGTCCGGACGGGTCGAGTACAACGTGCAGACCTGGGCGGACCAGACCGTGCTGTTCATGGACGCAATGGGCGTCAAGAAGGCGCATCTGGTCGGCAACAGCTTCGGCGGGCAATCGCGCTGCGGATCGCCACCCAGCACCCCGAGCGGGTCGACCAGCTGGTGTTGATGGGCAGCATGGGCGTCGACTTCCCGATCACCGAGGGCCTGGACACCGTCTGGGGCTACGAGGCAACGATCCAGAGCATGCGGAACGTGCTGGACTTCTCGGCCTACTCGCGCGATCTGGTCAACGAGGAGTTGGCCCAGGTCCGCTACCAGGCCAGCGTGGAACCCGTTTCCCAGGAGACCTTCTCGGCGATGTTCCCGGCCCCGCGGCAACGCTGGGCGGACGCGCCGAGCACCCCAGAGGCAGAGATCAGCAAGTTGACCCACTGGACCCTGGTCGTGCACGGGCCCGAGGACAAGGTCATTCCGTGTCCAACTCGTACAAGCTGGAGGAATTGATCGACAACCCGACCTTGCGGTGTTCTCGCGCTGCGGGCACTGGTCCATGATCGAGCGCACCGCCGACTTCAACCGGTTGGTCCGCGACTTCTTCGTGGGTAAACCGACCGAGCCCGTGATCACCGGAAGCGACGAGTAGAACGACGTGGCCTCCACAACCAACGGGGTCCGCCACCACCGGCACCGCTGAAAGTCGGGCCGCCCTGTCCTCTCGTGACACGCAATTGCTGCGCCGCATCTACGAGACCATGGTGCCGACCAGGGCCGTCGAGGACCGGATGGTCGCCATGTACAAGGGCGGCGATCTGCTCGGATCGCTGTACACCGGGCACTGGCACGAGGCGATCAGCGTCGGTGCGGCGTCCACCCTGCGACCGGACGACTGCAAGGCGCCGATCCACCGGTTGTCCAGCGCCCTCGGCCTGCCGAACGGGTTCGTCATCGAGAACAACCAGTTCGCCTACTCCACCCCGGACCGCATGCAGTCGAATTGAAAGACGTTCGCGGCCAGGGCGGTTGCCTACGGGATCCCGGTGTCAAGGTGGATGGCACCGACGTGCTGGCCGTGCACGACGCGGTCGCCGAAGGCGTGGCGCGCGCCCGGGAGGGCAACGGGCCGTCGATCGTGGAGGGCGTGACCATGCGCATGCACGGCCACGCCGAGCACGACCCGGCCGACTACGTCCCGCACGCCATGTACGAGGAGTGGTCGAAGCGGGACCCGGTCGAGTTGTTCGAGAAGGTGCTCCTGGAGGCCGGGGCTATCGACGCGGACACCGCGGCACAGGTAAGGAAGGACGCGCGGCAGTTCGCCATCGACGCGCGCAAACGGCCGCTCGCGGGTCCGATGCCGGACCCGAGCACGGTCGAGGAGGGCGGATATGCCGACTGACACGGGTCAGACGACCTATCTGGAAGCAGTGGGTCTGGCGCTCGATCACGAGATGAATCGTGACCCCGACGTCTTCCTCATCGGCGAGGACGTCGGCCAGTACGGCGGTGGCGACGATCCAGGAAGAGGCCTTCTGGTACCTGGACCAACCGATCAAGCGGATCGGCGCGAAGAACACCCCGACGCCCACGAGTCCTCCGCTGGAGGACGCGGTGATCCCGGAGCCAGCGGAGATCGCAGGCACCATCCGGAAGGTGGCCAAGGCCTGATGCGCTGTGCCACAGCCACTCTCGCACAGACAATAGGGGGTTTCCGGATCATGACCGACTACGACATCGTCGTTCTCGGCGGCGGCCCGGTGGTTACGCCGCCGCGCTGTACGCCGCGTCCGCGGGCCTGACGGTGGCCCTGGTGGAGAAACGTCGTCGTGCACAAGCTGGTTCAAACAGGTCGGTGACGCGGTCGCATTCGATGATCCGATGTTGGAGGTGTCCACCGACAAGGTGGATTCCGAGATGCCCAGCCCGTATGACGGCGTGCTGCTGGAGATCCTGGTGCCGGCCGGGGAGAGCGTTCCGGTCGGCACTCCGCTGACCCGGATCGGCGAAGCCGGCGGGAGCAGCGCCGGCGTCGGCCGCAGGGGAGGGCTCCGCGACCACCTCTGGATCGGGTCTCGGCCACCGTGTTCTACCTGCTGAACGTCACCCTGTCGCTGGTCTGCGGCTGGGAGTTCGTGGACTGGCCGCTGCCGCTGCGCATCGTGCTGGTGTCCGTTCCGGTCACGGCGATCGCGACCTGGCTGGTGATGCCGCGGGCGGCCGGGCTGCTGCATGCCTGGTTGTACGCGCCGGCTCGCCGTTCGTGATCACGTGCGTCCGGCCGTTGTCCGATGGCCCGGGCGCAGATCTCCGGGCGATGCTGCTGATCGACCCCTGCGCCATGGGACGAAAGGGCCCGGAATTCGGGGAGTTTCGGCCGTTTCGGCGGTGGCGGGCGATCACTTAAGTTGAGATGGGGACCGCGAGACGGCGCCGAGGCACGACTTCTCCCGCAAGGGATCCATGCCGGAATGGCACATCGAGGCTCGTCGTCCTAGGGGGATTCGATGTGGCAAAGATGGATCGACTCATTTCACAGGTGCACGACGCTGGCGCTCGCCCTGAGTATTGCGGTGGCCGCGGTCGTGACGCTGACAGCGACAGCGGGTTCGGGTATGGCCTCGGCGGCCACGCTCGAACCGGGGACTCTGGTCACGGTGGCGCCCGCTCGCATCGCCGATTCGCGCGTCGGGCTACAGATCCAGGGCCCGCTCGCATCGACCGCGTCCGCGATCGTGCAGGTGGCGGGCGACGGCGGGGTGCCTGATTCCGGCGTTGCCGCCGTCGCGGCCACTGTCACGGTCACGCAGCCACAGGCAGCCGGGTACCTGACGATCTGGCCGTCGAGAATTCCTTGGACCGACACGTCTGCGATGAACTTCCAAGCCGGGCAGGACATCGCGGTCACCGTCGTGGCGCCGCTGGGATCGGACGGTGCCATCCAGATCTTCAACGGCTCATCGGGGACGACGCACGTCATCGTCGATGTGACGGGCTACGTCCCGGACGGTGACGCGTCGACCCCGGGAGCACTTGTTCCGGTGTCGCCGGCCCGGTTGGCCGACTCGCGCATTGGTCTGCAAATTGCCGGTGCCGTGCCTGCCCGGTCCACAGTCGGCGTGCAGGTGACCGGTAAGGGCGGAGTTCCCTCGGTCGGCGTGGGCGCCGCGGTGCTGACCGTGATCGCCGCCAATCCGGCGGCCGCCGGGTATCTCACGGTGTGGCCGTCCGGAAACGGGCTCACCGACACCTCGGTACTGAACTTCCAGGCTGGGCAGAACATCTGCAACACCGTCGTGGTGCCGGTCGGCGCGGACGGCAGGATCCAGATCTTCAACGGTGCCCCGGCTACCGTTCAGCTGATCGTTGACGTCACTGGCTACACGGTGGCCGGCGACCCCGTGATGGCCGGGGCGCTCGCGACCCTCCTGCCGGCGCGGATCGCCGATTCCCGCAGCGGACTGCAGGTTCCCGGCGCGATCCCGGCCGGCGGAACCGTGGAGCTGCAAGTTGCCGGCAATGGCGACATCCCCGCCGACGGGGTGGCCGCGGTCGTCGGCACGGTGACCGTCTTGAACCCGCAGGCCGGCGGCTTCCTCTCGGTGTGGCAATCGGGCAGCGCCCGGCCCGGCACGTCCAACCTGAACTTCGCCGCTGGGCAAATCATCGCCAACACGGTTCTCGTCCCGGTCGGTTCGGCCGCAGCCGGTCCCGCGGCGGCCGGAAATATCAAGCTGGGCAACTGGTCGGCCGGCACCGTTCAGGTGATCTTCGACGTGACCGGCTACACGCTCGCGGCGTCTGCGAACGATCCCGGCCCGGGCAGCACCCCGCCGAGCCCCCCGCCGGTTGACCGGACGCCACCCGGGCCGGCCACCGCGGCGGGCATCGACACCTCGACCGTGACCATCAGCAGCGTTGTCCTGCGGTGGACCAATCCGTGCGACTCCGACCTGACCGGTGTCCTGATCCGGCGCACCGCGGGAACCACCGCACCGGCGTCGTTCACCAGCGGTGACCTTGTCGCGGATGTCCCTGCGCGCACCTTGGAAGTCACCGACTCCCATCTCGCGCCTTCCACCACGTACGCGTACGCGTTGTTCACTCACGACGGCGCCAGCAACTACGCGGCGGCGGCCACGGCGATCGGCACTACCCGGGCGCCGGCGCCCGCCGCGGTCGGCGTGTGGTCCTGGGGCGCCGGCTATCAAGGAGAGCTCGCCGGCGTCATCGACGGCAGCGCGGTGCCCAGGCAAACGACAGGCACGGCAACGGTGACCGACGTCGCGGGTGCTGGCCGGACGAGCTACGCGCTGCGCGGCGACGGCACCGTGCTGGCCTGGGGCGCCGGCGGGCAGGGCGCCCTGGGCAATGGCGACACCGACGACTCCACTGCACCGGTTCAGGTGTCGGGGCTGACCGGCGTCACCGCGGTGGCCGCCGGATTCAACGTCGGATATGCGTTGCGCAGGGACGGCACGGTGTGGGGGTGGGGATACGGCTTCAACGGCGCTCTCGGCAACAATGGCACCGTCGACAGCGCCGTGCCCGTGCAGGTGTCGGGTCTTACCACCGTCACCGCGGTGGCGGCCGGCTTTGACACCGGCTATGCGCTGAAGGCCGACGGCACCGTCTGGGCCTGGGGTTACGGGAACAACGGCCAGCTGGGCAACAACAGCTCGGCGAAAAGACCAGTGCCCGTGCAGGTCTCGGGGCTGAGCAACGTCATGGCCGTCGCCGGCGGTGGCTGGACCGGCTACGCGCTACGGCGCGACGGCACGGTCTGGGCCTGGGGCAACGGATCGGAGGGCGAGCTGGGCAACAACACCATGACCGGTAGCGACTCACCGGTCCAGGTCTCCGGGCTGACGAACGTCACGGCCATCAGCGGCGGGGCCTACACCGGCTACGCCCTGCGCTCCGACGGGACCGTACACGCTTGGGGATTCGGCAACGACGGTCAAATGGGCAACGGCGACACGGCGACAAGCGCCGTGCCCGTGCAGGTGTCGGGGTTGTCCTCGGTCACCACCATAGCGGCCGGCGGGTGGTCCGGCTACGCACTGCGCTCCGACGGTTCGGTATGGAGCTGGGGCTACGGCGCGGACGGCGAGCTGGGCAACGCACAGACCGACGGAAGTGCCGTGCCTGTCCAGGTGTCGACTCCCGCGCCGGCGGCCGGAATCGCGGCAGGCGCGTTCACCGGCTATGTCCTGATGCGGTCCTGATGCGGTCCTGATGCGGTCCTGATGTGGTCCTGATGCGGTCCTGATGCGCTAGCTAGAGGGACACCGGCTGCCGAGCAGTCGCGCCGCGTTGTCCCACAGGATGGCCCGGCTGTCGGCGTCGTCCAGGCCCAGGTTGGCCACCGTTTGCCGGGGGGTGAAGTCGCCCAACTCGAAGGGA
>JBBQJM010000283.1:0-5970 GCA_038325895.1 Mycobacteriales bacterium | reverse complement strand
GAGATCGGCATCGCGGTCGCCACCGAGCAGTCCAGCTTGCGGCCCGACGCGGGGTGTTCACCGACCAACAGGCCCGCAACGTACCCGGCCTGGAGTTCGACCCCGAAGGGGTGGCCGCGCCGCTGTGGCCCGGCATGGTGGTGCCGTTGACATCCGGCCACTGGCGGGTCGGGGTGCTCAGCCTGGCCCGCCGCCGCGGAGCGGCCGGCTACGACCAGGAGGAGTTCCGGTTCACCCGCGCCTTCGCCGAACAGGCCGCGCTGGCCATGCGCGGCGCCGCCGACCAGAACGCGCAACGCGACCTCGAGCTGCTGCGCGAGCGGGAACGGATCGCCCGTGACCTGCACGACGACGTGATCCAAGAACTGTTCGCGATCGGCCTGGCCATGAAGAGCACCCAACGGACCGTGGAACCGGCCGCGGCCGCCGCGAGGGTGTGGCCAGCGACCGGATCCCGGGCAGATGCTGCGCCGGTACCGGGCCTCGCGGACCTGATCACGGCGTCGAAACCGGACACCCTGGCCGGGCCGCCCGGTCGGGTCGGCTGGACCGAGGTCGTTCGGCAAGCGATGCGGCGTTCCGCTGGAACATGTCATGCCACTGGGCCGCGGTGAAGCGCCGCCTCGGCCCTACCGGTTGCGCGCTGGACCCGTCAGGGACTGTCCGGGTTGCTGCGCGCCCGGCCCGCGCCGACGACCTGGCCGGTCCCTCGACCATGGCGGAAAGCTGCCGGTGGTGTCTCTACCCGCCGCGTCGACGCGCGGTGCCGCGGGCGTGTCCACGGAAGGGCACCCGCGGGCGTCGATATGCCATGAACGAAAGGGCCGGAGAACACGGGTCTGGCCCACAGAGCTTTCCGGTGCCATCGCCCACCCAGGAATAATCGCCGGCCGGGTCGGCCGGGTCGGCTGGGTTATCCGGATTCGGATATCACGCTGTCCCGGGATGCGCCGAACGCGTGGACAACGGGTCGACTCGATCCCCGCATCAACCGTCCGGCGTGACCCTGAACACCGCGAGGGCCCGCCGGCCGGACTTGGGGTGCGGCCCCGGCCGGGGAGGACAGGTTGTCTGGGCAGAGCGTATTCGTGGTCGACGATCACGAGGTGGTGCGGGGGGCCTGACGGGGCTGCTCAACGAGGCCGAAGACATGGCGGTCGTCGGGCAGGCCGCCACGGCGGCCCAGGCGATGGCCCGGGTACCCGCACTGCACCCGACGTGACCCGTTCTGGACGTGCGGTTACCCGACGGCAATGGTGTCCAATTGTGCCGGGAGTTGCGGTCCCTGCTGCCGGATCTGCGGTGTTTGATGCTGACCTCATTTCCCGCGGAACAAGCGATGATCGATGCGTTCCTGGCCGGTGCCGCCGGGTTTGTGTTGAAGGACATCACCGGGGTTGATCTGATCGCCTCGGTCCGCACGGTGGGTTCGGGCGGCGCGGTGCTCGACCAACGCCCCGCGCGGCCATGGTGCGGACCCGACTGCAGGAGGCCGCGCCCCCGCTGGGCCATTGGCAGGGCTGACCGAACAGGACCGGGCCACCGGCAACCCCTTCGGGACCGCGGACGGCACCGGCACCCCCGGATGAGCAGACGTGAATCACGACGGCCCTGGCTCTAGCGGTTCGCCTTTCGATGCGACACCAGGCCTGGCCTTGTTCCTGTTCGCCCTCACCGCACCGTTCATCGAGCGGAAACGGCTCTGGTGTCAGTCATCACTGCCCGCTGCCACCAGGAGCGGAAGGTTCACCGGATTCTGGTGCCCTGAACGGCCCCCGGCCCCTGGTACGGCGGTGGTTGTGCGCGACGCAGGCTTCGCCGGCCAGCTCCGCGGTGTCCATCATCCCGATCAGCACGTCGTCCTCGCCAGGCACTTCCCCGACCATCGCGTAGATCGTCCGGCCCACCGTGCGGCCAACGCGCCAGGGCAGCGCCGACAGGGAGACTGGGTCATCCGGCCCGCTCACGGATCAACTCCTTATGCTGCGTGGTCTTCGACGAGTGAACCAGTCCATCGAACCCCTCGGACCGATCCGCGGTGACGGGGATCTGCCGTGCATGCGCGGCACACCAGATCCGGTCGGTCGAAGCCCGATGAACAGCGCCACCACCGCTGCCGTCCCGATCGACATTCCCGCGACAACGACGATCACGCCGGGTCCACCGCGGGCACCCCTGGGATTGGGCGCACCCAGCGGGGGCGGCGACGCGGGTTGCGGTGCAGCGCTTTCAGGTGAGGCGGGACCGCGGCGGGACGGTTGGTGGGGTGGGAAGGCTGCAGCGGATCTGCTCGATGATGCTTTGCAGGTCGTTCATGTGCTCGGCGAGCCGGCCGGCCACCTCGGGGTGGTCACCGCAGCGGCGTTGGGTGCTGCGCATCGCCAGGCCGATCGCGAACAGTTGCTGGACGATGTCGTCGCGCACGTCCCATTCCTCTTGCGGCGGTCCGTCCGGTTGCGTTGGCCGTGGTTCGGCTCGGCCCGGCCGTCCCCGGCGCAGCCCATCGGGATCGGGTGAGCTGGGCCGATCGGGGCGGTGTGTCCTTGTCCGGGAGCTGAGGCCCAGGTTGTCGTGGGGGCCCTGCCGGCGTGCCGACGGGGTCGGGTCGTGCTGGACCGGGAGCGGCCCGGCCACCGCCGGCGGGGTCCGTGGATCGCCTGTTGGGTTTCCCGCTGTACCGGACGTCATGGGTTTCATGACACCAGAGGGGCACCCGGGGGGCACAGAGCCCAACGGGCCTTCCTGCGGCGCCGGATGTCCCTGATCGGGGAGTCTGATTCCTCGTTGGTGCCCACGGCGAACGCTGGTCGTGACCGGGTGTGGTGACCGCACCGGCCGGCGACCCCGGTGGGTTGGCGGCCCGCGACCCGGTCGGGTGCGAGGTCACCGGCGGTGAAGGGGCGAGCGGCTCGCTGCGGTGCCGTCCCGGGGAGGACCCCCGCCTGCGCTGATCACCGAGCGTGTGCATCGACTTCGGAGAGGGGAATGGTGGTCTCTAACCGGTGGGCTGCCGCAGTGTGACGTGATGGGTTGCCCGCCGCCGCGTCACCCAGGAGAGGGTGCCGGCGGGGATGACCGCCGGGCGTTCGGGAGGACAGCCGGGGGGAGGCTGGTGATGAGGTCGTCGGAGCGGTCGGGGAGCATCCCGGACCAGCTGGTCCCCGACACGGGGGGTGCGCGCTCGCGGTGGCTGCGGGCGCCGGTGATCGTCGCCGGGGTGTGCGTGGCGTTGTTGGTGGTGGGCGGGTTGGTCGCCACGGTGATCGGCGGCGCTGATTCCTTTGGTGCCTCGGCGGTGAGCGATCTGGGTCAGTTGGTGGCGGCGCTGGGCGCGACGGTGGCCGCGGCGGTCGGGGTGGGTCGGCGGGCCGGGGCCGCGCGGCGGGCGTGGCTGCTGGTGGCGGTCGCCTGCGGGGCGTGGACCGCGGGTCAATTGATCTGGTGTTACGTCGAACTCGTCCGGCGCGATGAGGTTCCGCAGGTGTCGATCGCGGACCTGTTCTTCCTGTCGTTCACCGCGGTGATGGCGTTCGCTGTCTGGCCGTCCGGGGGTCGGCACACCGATCGGCTGCGCACGCTGCTGGACGCGTTCATCATCGGCATGTCGCTGTTCGCGATCAGTTGGGCCACCACGATCAACCACGTCACGTCCGAGACGGTCAGCGCCGGTGCGCTGGGTGTGGTGATCAACCTGGCGTATCCGTGCGGCGACATCGTGGTGCTCACCATCGTGCTGCTCGGCGCTAGCCGAGGCACGCACGAGCGGTCGAGCCTGACGGTGGTCGCCGCCGCGATGGCATTGATCGCGGTGTCGGACGGCTGCTATGCCTACCTGTCGGCGTCGAGCGCTTTCGACTCGGGATCGGTGACGGGCCTTGGCTGGATCGCCGGGTTCGGACTGATCGGCTGCGCCGCGCTGGCCGGGCCCCCTGCCCCCGGGTCGGCGACGCGCTCGGGTAGCGGACCCGGTGCGCTGTCAGGTGTGGGATCCGCTGCGGGAGCGGGGATCTCGTTCCAGCCGGGTCCACGGCAGGGCGCCCAGCGAGGCAGTGCCACGAGCATGCTGCCCTACCTTCCGCTGGCCGTCGCGCTGATCATCATCGCCGCGAACAGGTACCGGGACGGCAGCGATCGGGTGACCGCCATCGTCGTGGTGCTGACGTTCATCGGCGTGTTGATCCGGCAGTGCCTGACGATCAGGGACAACGTCACGCTCACCCGGCACCTGGAGAACCGCGAACGTGATCTGCAGCGGCAGGCGTTCGCCGACCAGCTGACCGGGCTCCCCAACCGAGCGCTGTTGACCGACCGGGTGGCCCACGCCTTGGAGCAGCACCGCCGGAACCTGCGCCCGCTGGCTCTGCTGTTCGTCGATCTGGACGACTTCAAGGCGGTCAACGACACCCTCGGGCACCCGGTGGGCGACGAGTTGGTGATCAGGGTCGGCGAGCGGCTCCGCGGCGCGGTCCGCGCCAGCGACACCGTCGCCCGGTTCGGCGGGGACGAGTTCGCCGTCCTGCTCGAGGGGGACAGCGACGCCGTCGAAGCCGGTTCCAGGCTCGTCGAATGCCTGCGGCCGGCATTCCTGTTGGCCGGCGAGCAGCTGTCGGTCGGCGCCAGCATCGGCCTGGCCGAGGTGACGGGCGAGCAGGACACCCCCGCGCTGGACGAGCTGTTCTCCCGTGCCGATATCGCGATGTACGCGGCGAAGCGGAGCGGCAAAGGGCAGCTCGCGCTCTACGAGTCGTCGATGGTGCTGCCCGAGGCCGCCGACCTGCACTACCGGCCACTGTTGATCGACGCGGTGCAGGCCGGTGACATCGACTGTGTATTCCAGCCGATCATCGAACTGCGCTCCGGGCGGGTGTACGCGATGGAGGCACTGGCCCGGTGGAATATCGACGGGCAGCCGGTGGCCCAGGAGTACTTCATCAAGCTCGCCGGCCGGCTCGGGCTGCTGACCGCGTTGACCGATTTCATGGTGGACCGGGCCTGCGCCCAGCTGGCCGAGTGGTCGACCCGGCTGCGCCGCGACGATCTCCGGGTCTGCGTGAACGTGCCCCCGGAGTTGATGACCGATCAGGACTTCCCCGACCGCATCGCCATCATGGCGAAACGGCATGGCCTCGACGCGGCCAGCCTCATTCTGGAGATCACCGAGGATGCCCTGATCGGCGCGACCGGTGCTGCGGCGCCGGTCGCAGACCGTCTGCGAGCCATGGGTCTTCAGCTCTGGTTGGACGATATCGGCACCGGTTACTCGTCGTTGCTGAGCCTACGGCAGATCTCCCTGCAGGCAGTCAAAATCGATATCGCATTTGTTGCCAACATTCACACCGATCCCGAAGCCGCGCGCTTGCTCCGTGCCCTGCTGGCGCTGGGTCGTGATCTCGACCTGGCGGTCGTCGCCGAGGGTGTCGAGTTGCCGGAACAGGCGCAGATGCTGCGTTCGCTCGGGTGCGAGCTCGTCCAGGGCTTCCTCTACGCACACCCGGCACCGGCCGCCGGATTTGATGACCTACTCGGTTCACCCGCGGCGGAGACTCCGCCGACCCCGCGGCGGCGATCCGGCCCGACGGCAACAAGCGGCAGAACGTCGCGTGGGTCCACGGCGGCAAGTGCTCCCCGACCCCGCTCGACCAGGAAGACGCCGTCACCGCGGCCGGAGTCGTGACAGCGGTGCAGCAACCGGTCCGATCACCGCGTGAACACTGCGCTTGGGGCCTGATCCCCGACCGCACCGAACGCACCTGCCCGCGAGCGGTGAAACGCGCCCGCCACAACAACTACCGAGTCAAGCAACCCGGGGAACCGGCCAGCATTCGCCACCCCCGGGCGGCAACGATCATGCTGCACAGCCTCAACCCCCGCGCAGCATGATCAACTTACGCTACGCGGCATTGGGCCACGGCCGATCCGGGACGACGGTTTCACGCGTTGCATGACAAGGTCTTCCGCAGGGACGTCTTG
>JBBQJM010000282.1:0-5983 GCA_038325895.1 Mycobacteriales bacterium | reverse complement strand
GTACTGCGTGATCGGTGAGTGCGCGGTGATCATCGTTCTGGGACCGCGGACGGTCGGCCGGACCGCAAACGGTCCCGATCCGGTGATCATCGTGTCAGCCGGGCTTCCGGTCCGGTCAGCCGGCCGCATATCCGCCCAGCCGTCGGCCCAGCTCGGCGCCGGTGAGCCCGTCGCGGGCGACCACCAGGATGGTGTCGTCACCGGCGATGGTCCCGACGACTTCCGGCAGGCCGGCCCGGTCGATGGCGGACGCCAGGAACTGCGCCGCCCCTGGAGGAGTCCGCAGCACGGCCAGATTCCCGGAGCCGTCGAACGACACCAGTAGTTCGGCCAGCAGCCGGGCGAGCTTGGAGGTGCCACCGGTCATCGGCCGGGGGCCGCCGTCCTCCGGGATCCGGTAGATCGGCGCGCCGCCGTCAACGCCGCGCAGTTTGAGCGCACCCAGCTCCTCCAAGTCGCGGGACAGCGTTGCCTGGGTCACCTCGATCCCGCGATCGGCCAGCAGCTCGGCCAGCTCGGTCTGCGAGTGGATGACATGGTCGCGGACGAGCTCGGTGATCCGGCCGTGCCTGGCCGCCTTGGTGGCGGGTGCGCTGCTGGTGGTCATCGTCGGCGCTGGTCCCCGTTGGGACGGGTCCACAGGTCGCCCGTGGGACGGATCATCCGGTGTCCTCCAGCAGGAAGCCGAGCAGCGCCTTCTGCGCGTGCAACCGATTCTCGGCCTCGTCCCAGACAGCCGACGCCGGACCGTCGATGACCTCGTCGGTGATCTCCCAGCCGCGGTGGGCGGGCAGGCAGTGCATCACGATGGCGCCGTCGGCGGCCCGACCGAGCAGCTCGGCGTTGATCTGGTACGGCCGGAACGGACCGACCCGATCGAGCCCGTCGTTCTCCTGACCCATCGACACCCAGGTGTCGGTGACGATCACGTCGGCCCCGTCGACCGCGGCCCGGGGGTCGGTGACGAGCTCGATGGATCCTCCGGTCTCCGCGGCCCGCCGTTCGGCGTCCAGCAGGATGTCGCCGTGCGGGTCGAACCCGGCCGGGGCGGAGACCCGCACCGTCAGTCCGGCATTCGCCCCGCCGACCATCAGCGAGTGGGCCATGTTGTTGGCGCCGTCGCCGAGGAAAGTCAATATCAATCCTGCCAGCCGGCCCGTCCGTTCGCGGATGGTCTGCAGGTCCGACAGCACCTGGCAGGGGTGGAATTCGTCGGTGAGCGCGTTGATCACCGGCACCGTCGACACCCCGGCCAGCGCGTTGATCCGGCGCTGGGCGAACGTGCGGATCGCCACCGCGTCCACGTACCGGGAGAGCACGCGTGAGGTGTCCTCGATGGTCTCCTCGCGGCCGAGCTGCGAGGTGCGCGCGTCGACGATCACCGGCTGGCCGCCGAGCTGGCGAATGCCGACCTCGAAGGACAGCCTGGTCCGGGTCGAGTTCTTCTCGAACACCACCGCGACAGCCTTGCCGGCCAGCGGGGTGTAGCCCGTGCGGTCGGCCTTGTAGGCATCAGCGCGATCGAGCACCGCGAGCAGCTCGTCGGGGGACAGGTCGTCGTCACGCAGGAAATGCCGAACTGGCTGGGCGTTCACTGGTCAGCCCTTCTCGGTGTTCTGAGGAGCGGAGTACTGAGGAGCGGGGTGCTGCGGAGCGGGGTGCTGCGGAGCGGGGTGCCGCGGAGCGGGGTGCCGCGGAGCGGCGGTGTCGAGAATCCCCGGCAGAGCGGCCACGAAACTGTCCGCCTGCTCCTGGGTGAGGATCAGCGGGGGGGCCAGCCGCAGCACGTCGGGTGCGGGCGCATTGATGATGAAGCCGGCATCTCTAGCGGCCACTGCCGTTGCTGCCGCAACGTTCTCGGTGAGCACGACGCCCAGCAGCAGGCCGGCGCCGCGGACGTGGGCGATCAGCGGGTGGCCGAGATCCTCGACACCGCTGGCGATGTGCTTGCCCAGCGCGTCGACATGATCGAGCAGCCCGTCACTCTCGATGGTGTTGAGGACGGCCAGCGCTGCGGCCGCGCAGACCGGGTTGCCGGCGAAGGTGGAGCCGTGCTGGCCCGGTTGCAGCAGGTGCGCGGCGTCACCGACTCCGATGACCGCGCCGATCGGCATACCGCCGCCGAGACCCTTGGCCAGGGTGATCACGTCGGGAACGATCCCGGTCTTCTGGTGCGCCAGCCAGCTGCCGGTGCGGCCGATGCCGGTCTGCACCTCGTCGATGATCAGCAGGGCGCCGTGCTCCGCGGTGATCCGCCTCGCCGCCGCGAGGTATCCGTCGGGCGCCGGGATGACGCCGGCCTCACCCATGATCGGTTCCAGGAAGAGCGCGGCCACGGTGTCGTCGATGGCACCCTCCAGCGCCGGGATATCCCCGTAGGGAACGAACTCAACGCCGGGCGGCATCGGCTCGAAGGGGGCCCGCTTGGCGGGCTGGCCGGTGACGGCCAGCGCCCCCATGGTTCGGCCGTGGAACGCGCCCTCGGCCGCGATGATCCGGGGCCGGCCGGTGCGGCGGGCCATCTTGAATGCGGCCTCGTTCGCCTCTGCGCCGGAGTTGCCGAAGATCACCCGACCGTTGCCGCGGACACCGCTGATGTCGAGCAATCTTTCGGCCAGTTCGATCACCGTGGGATGGGTGAAGAAGTTCGACACATGACCCAGGGTGGCGACCTGCTCGGACACCGCGCGCACCACCGCCGGGTGGGCGTGGCCCAGCGAATTGACCGCGATGCCGCCCAGCAGGTCCAGGTACTGCCGACCGTCGACGTCGGTGACGACGGCACCGGACCCGCTGACCAACTCGACCGGCGGGGTGCCGAAGTTGTCCATCAACGCCTGCGACCAGCGCTGCGCGGCCCGCTCGTTCCCAGAGAGTGGTTGCTGGGCTTCAACTGTCGCAGCGGCGGGTGCGGTCATGACGGGTCCTCCAGATGCGGGAGGACCATCGTGCCGACGCCCTCCGTGGTGACGATTTCCAACAGCACGGCGTGCGGAACCCGGCCGTCGATGACGTGCGCGGCGGCCACTCCCCCGCGGACGGCCCGCAGGCAGCCCTCCATCTTGGGCACCATGCCCGCCTCCAGCGACGGCAGCAGGGATTCCAGCGCGTCGGCGGAGATCTTGGACAGCAACGAGCCCCGGTCCGGCCAGTTGGCGTAGACGCCCTCCACGTCGGTGAGCATCACCAGTTTCGCGGCGCCGAGGGCAACGGCCAGCGCCGCCGCCGCGGTATCGGCGTTGACGTTGTGCACCACCCCGTCGATGTCAGGGGCGACGGTGGACACCACCGGGATCCGGCCCGCGTCGATGATGTCGAGCACCGCACCGGGGTTGACGTCGACCACGTCACCGACCAGTCCGATATCCGTGGCCACCCCATCCACCAGCACGTCCCGACGGGCGGCCGTCAGCAGCTTGGCGTCCTCGCCGGACATGCCCACCGCCAGCGGACCGTAGGAGTTGATCAACCCGACGAGTTCCCGGCCGACCTGCCCGACCAGCACCATCCGCACGATATCCATCGTGTCGGGCGTGGTGACCCGGAAACCGCCCTTGAATTCCCCCTGCAGGCCAAGCCTTTTCAACATGGCACTGATCTGGGGACCGCCGCCGTGCACCACCACCGGGCGCAGGCCAACAGTGCGCAGGAACACCATGTCCGCGGCGAACGCGGCCTTCAGCGTCTCGTCGGTCATCGCGTTGCCGCCGTACTTGACCACCACGATGGCGCCGGAGAACCGGCGCAACCACGGCAGCGCGTCGGCCAGCACCTCGGCGCGCTGCTGCGCGCCTTCCAGTTCGGCCGGCCGGCGGGCCTCGACGTCGGCCGGGTTCGTTGTGCTCACTGTGCTCACTGTGCTCGCCGTTCTCATGTTGAATACGCCGAGTTCTCGTGCACGTAGGCGTGCGAGAGGTCGTTGGTCAGGATCGTCGCGGTCTCGGTGCCGGCGTGCAGGTCGATGACCACCCGCACCGATCGGCCGGTGAGGTCGACCGCGTCCCGGTCGTCGCCGGTGGCGCCGGCCCGACAGATCCACACCCCGTTGATCGCCACGTCGATGGCGTCGGCGTCGAACGCGACGGACGGTCCCACGGTGCCTACTGAGGCCAGGATCCTGCCCCAGTTCGCGTCCTGCCCGAAGAACGCAGTTTTGACCAGGTTGTTGCGGGCCACCGCACGGCCGACCTGCACCGCGTCGTCCTCGCTGGCGGCGTGCACCACCTCGATGGCGATCTCCTTGGTGGCGCCCTCGGCATCGGCCAGCAGTTGCTCGGCCAGCCGCGTACAGGCACGGGTCACCACGGCGCCCAGCAACTCGGCGGCGGGCTCGACACCCGAGGCCCCGGAGGCCAGCAGCAGCACGGTGTCGTTGGTGGACATCGCCCCGTCGGAATCCAGCCGGTCGAACGACACCCGGGTCGCGGCGCGCAACGCGGTGTCCAGCGCCGCCGCGTCGGCGACCGCGTCGGTGGTGAGTACCACCAGCATGGTGGCCAGGCCGGGGGCGAGCATGCCTGCACCCTTGGCCATCCCGCCGACAGTGAAACCGGAGGTGGTGACCTGCACCGTTTTCGGCACGCTGTCGGTGGTCATGATCGCGGTGGCCGCGTCGAGACCCCCGCCGGCGGACGCCGCACCCACGGCCTTCCCGACGCCGGGCAGCAGGATGTCCATCGGCAGTCGCAGGCCGATCAGCCCGGTGGACGCGACGGCCACCCGGCCGGCCGGCACGCCGAGCAGCGCGCCGAGATGCTCGGCGGTGGCGACGGTGTCGGCGTAGCCCGCCGATCCGGTGCAGGCGTTCGCGCCGCCCGAGTTGAGCACCACGGCGGTGAGTTCGGCGCCGGGGCCGGACAGTACGCTCTCGCACCAGCGCACCGGAGCGGCCTTCACCCGGTTGCTGGTGAAGACTCCAGCGGCGGCCAAGACCGGCCCCTCGTTGATCACCACGGCCACGTCCGGAGTGCCGGATGCCTTCAGCCCGGCGGTCACCCCCGCCGCCCGAAAGCCCTGCGGCGCCGTCACTCCAACCCGTTGCTGGGCGGGCGCGGATCCCGGCGTCGATGGCTGAGTCGATGGCTGAGTCGATGGCTGAGTCGAATTTTCGGACGTGCTCACGGGGCGACTCCCACGGTCGGTAGGCCGGTGGTCTCCGGCAGTCCGAATGCCAGGTTCAGGCACTGCACCGCACCACCGGCGGTGCCTTTGGTCAGGTTGTCGATCGCTGCCACCACGACGACACGCCCGGCCGCCTGATCCACCGCCACCTGCAGCAGCACCGTATTCGCACCGAGAGTGGAGGCGGTGGTCGGCCACCGACCCTCGGCGAGCAGATGCACGAAGGGCTCGTCGCCGTAGGCCTTCTGGTAGGCAGCGCGGACGTCGTCGATGACGACACCGGACTGCGCCGGAGCGCTGACGGTGGCCAGGATGCCCCGCGACATCGCCACCAGCACCGGCGTGAAGGACACCGTGACCGGCGTCCCCGCTGCCGCGGTCAGGTTCTGCACCATCTCCGGGGTGTGCCGGTGCACGCCGCCGACGCCGTACGCAGACGCCGCCCCCATCACCTCCGAGCCGAGCAGGTTCACCTTTGGTGACTTCCCGGCACCGGAGGTGCCCGACGCCGCCACCACCACCACGTCCGGATGCACGAGTCCGGCGGCGAGCGCGGGCGCGATGGCCAGCGACGCCGCGGTCGGATAGCAGCCCGGCACCGCGACCCTGGTCGCGCCGCGCAACGCATCCCGACCACCGGGCAACTCGGGCAGCCCGTACGGCCACGATCCGGGATGCTCCCCGCCGTAGAAACTCTCCCAGGCCTCCGGGTCGGTCAGCCGGTGGTCGGCGCCGCAATCGATCACGACGGTGTCCTGGCCGAGACGGGCGGCAATCGCATGCGACTGCCCGTGCGGCAGCGCGAGAAAGACCGCGTCGTGGCCGGCCAGCTCCTCCGCGGAGGTGGGCTCCTGGATCCGGT
>JBBQJM010000281.1:0-5998 GCA_038325895.1 Mycobacteriales bacterium | reverse complement strand
GGTCAAGGCGCGGCACATCGCGACCAAGGCCGGAGCCCCGCTCGTGCCCGGCACCAAGGAGCCCGTGGAGGGCTCCGACGAGGTCGTCGCCTTCGCGCAGGAGCACGGGCTGCCGGTCGCCATCAAGGCGGCGTACGGCGGCGGCGGCCGCGGCCTGAAGGTGGCCCGCACGATCGAGGAGATCCCCGACCTGTATGACTCGGCGGTCCGCGAGGCGGTCACCGCCTTCGGCCGCGGGGAGTGCTTCGTCGAGCGCTTCCTGGACAAGCCTCGACATGCCGTGGCTGGTTGAGGTACCGCTCGACGAAGCACTCCCCGCGGCCGAAGGCGGTCACCGCCTCCCGGACAGCGGACTCGTACAGATGGGGGATCTCGGCCAGCGTGCGAGCAACCTTCAGGCCTCGCCCGCCACCGCCGAACGCTGCCTTGATCGCCACCGGAAGCCCGTGCTCGCGGGCGAATTCGAGCACCTCGTTGGGTCCGGAGACCGGCTCGGTGGTACCCGGGACCAGCGGTGCCCCCGCCTTCTGTGCGATGTGCCGGGCCGTCACCTTGTCGCCGAGGTCGCGGATCGATTGCGGCGTCGGGCCGATCCAGGTCAACCCGCTGTCGATCACCGCCTGGGCGAAGTCGGCGTTCTCGGCGAGAAATCCATAGCCGGGATGCACGGCGTCGGCGCCGGCGCGGGCGGCGACATCGAGCAGCTTGGTCTTGCTGAGATAGGAATCAGCCGAGCTGGCCCCGTTGAGCGAATAGGCCTCGTCGGCCATCCGGACGTGCATGGCGTCTCGGTCGGAATCCGCGTAAACAGCGATCGAGCGGAGCCCGGCGTCGCGGCAGGCACGGACGATGCGGACGGCGATCTCACCGCGGTTGGCGATCAGGACGGTATGCACTGGATGTCCTTCCGTGCTTTCTCGAAGTGCTGCGGGGTCATGCGCTGCGCCACAGATCGGTCACCGCGATGCCGACATCGGCCAGCAGTCGACGGGTCAGCGGCAGGGAAATTCCGATGACGTTCGACGGGTCACCGTCGACGCTGTCCACGAACCATCCGCCGTAGCCATCGATCGTCAGTGCCCCGGCGACCGCCAGCGGTTCGCCGGTGGCGATGTATGCCGACAGTTCGGCGGGCGTCGGCACGCCCATCCGGACCGTGGTGGATCGCGTTCCGACCGCACCCGCGGTAGGCCGCCCGGACGTCACGCGGCGGACGGCATGGCCGGTCAGCAGGATGCCCTCGCGCCCGGCCATCTTCGCCCACCGTTGCCGAGCCTGTTCTGCGCCGTCGGGTTTGCCCTGCAACTCGCCGTCGATCAGCAGCATGGAATCGCAGCCGATCACCACGCAATCGGCCGCGACGTCGGCGGGCAGCGCGCCGGCCACGGTGTCGGCCTTGGCGGCCGCGAGCACACCGACCTGCACGTCGGGCGGGTCCTGGGCGACGCCCGCCAGCACGGCGTTTTCGTCGACGTCCGACACCGCGACCACCGGGTCGATGCCGGCCGCGCGCAACACGGTCAACCGCGCCGGAGACGCCGAGGCGAGCACCACCGCCGTCATCGCGGCAACCCGGATGCCCACCACGAACCGTTGCCGGGGCTGAGCCTGGTGCGCAGCATGTGCCCGGCATCGGCCCATACCGACGCCGGGCCCGAACGGCCCGCGGATGGCGCCGAGCCGGCGGTGAGCGCCGTCAGGATCGCGATGACGACTGCCATATCCTCTTCCGAGGTCCGGACGTTGCCCCGCGATTGGGGCTGGTCGGTGCTCGCTTCGCTCACAGTGTCGTCGGTGCTCGCTTCGCTCACAGTGTCGTCGGCGCTCGCTTCGCTCACAGTGGGATGTTCCCGTGTTTGCGCGGCGGGAGCGTCTGGCGCTTGTCGGCCAGCACCCGCAACCCGTTGGTGATCGCGATGCGGGTGGTGGACGGCCGGATGATCTCGTCCACGTAGCCGCGTTCGGCCGCGATGAACGGATTGGCCAGGGTGTCCTCGTAGTCGGTCTGCAGCTGGGCGCGCAGGTCGGCGACCTCGGTCGCCTCGGCCCCGTACTCGGCAGCGATGGCGCCGATTTCCTTGCGGTACAACACATTCACCGCGCCCGCGGCGCCCATCACGGCGATCTGCGCGGTCGGCCAGGCGAGGTTGAGATCGGCTCCGAGATGCTTGGAACCCATGACGTCGTACGCGCCGCCGTATGCCTTGCGGGTGATCACCGTGATCAGCGGAACGGTCGCCTCGGCGTAGGCGTAGATCAACTTCGCGCCGCGCCGGATGATGCCGTTCCATTCCTGGTCGGTGCCGGGCAGGAATCCGGGCACGTCCACGAAGGTCAGCACCGGAATGTTGAACGCGTCGCAGGTCCGCACGAACCGGGCGGCCTTTTCGGCCGCGTTGATGTCCAGCGTCCCGGCGAGGTGGATCGGTTGGTTGGCCACCACGCCGACCGAGCGGCCGGCGACCCGACCGAACCCGACGATGACGTTGGGCGCGTACAACTCCTGCACCGGCAGGAAATCGCCGTCGTCCATCACCGCCTGGATCACAGTGATCATGTCGTACGGCTGGTTGGGCGCGTCCGGAATCAGGGTGTCGAGGGCGAGGTCGCCATCGGTGACCTCGAGTTCCTCGTCCCACTCCGATGCCGGCGGGCTCGACAAGTTGTTGGACGGCAGGTAGGAGAGCAGATCGCGGACATAGTCGATGGCGTCCTGCTCGTCGCGGCCGAGGTAGTGCGCGTTACCGGAGCGGGTGTTGTGGGTGCGGGCGCCGCCGAGCTCCTCCAGCGTCACCTGCTCGCCGGTGACCGAGCGGACCACGTCCGGCCCCGTGATGAACATCTGTGACGTCTTGTCGACCATCACGATGAAGTCGGTCAGAGCGGGGGAGTAGACATGGCCGCCGGCGTTGGCTCCCATGATCAGCGAGATCTGCGGGATCACCCCTGACAGGTGCACGTTGCGCTTGAAGATCTCGGCGTACAACCCGAGGGAGACCACGCCCTCCTGAATCCGCGCGCCGCCACCCTCGTTGATACCGACCACCGGCCGGCCCGTCTTGAGCGCGAAATCCAGTACCTTGACGATCTTTTCGCCGTAGACCTCGCCCAGTGACCCACCGAAGACGGTGACGTCCTGGGAGAACACGCAGATGTCCCGGCCGTCGACGGTGCCGTAGCCGGTGACGACGCCGTCGCCGTACGGCCGGTTGTCGGCCAGCCCGAAGTTGGTCGACCGGTGCCGGGCGAACGCGTCGAACTCGACGAAAGACCCCGGATCCAGCAGCATGTCGATCCGCTCGCGGGCGGTCTTCTTGCCCTTGGCGTGCTGACGCTCGACGGCGGTCGCCGACCCGGCGTGCACGTGCTCTTCCGTTCGGCGGATGAGCTCTGCCAGCTTGCCTGCCGTGGTGTGCGGTGCGGCGTCTGGTGCGGAGGGTGGCGAGGCGGCCGGGGCCGAAGAGACCGGAGGTCCAGCGTCAGTGGGCGGCGCCGGCGACGCTGCGGGAGGGTCTTGTGGAGAATCCACGGATCGCGGGACGGCCGTCTGCGGGGTCGGGGGGACGACGTGCTGGGCATTCTCCGACCGGGTCACAGGCGAAGGGTATCCAGAAAGGCCGCTAGGGTTCTCCGAGTGTGGGCAAGATCGCCGTGAGCCGACGTTTACCCGGGATACCCCCTGAATTGCTGACCTCTCGAGCGCCCATCGACCCGCATCGGGTCAGCACTCTGCTCGCCGAGCCCGCCCGCTGGCGGATCGAACACGTCCCGGTCACCGGCTCCACCAATGCCGACCTGGCCTCCACGGCGGATCGGGCGAACGCCGATTCCGCCCCCGCGGTCCGCGGGAGAACAACGGTGTTGGTCACCGAGGAGCAGGTGCAGGGCAGGGGCCGCGCCGGGCGGGGCTGGGTCTGCCCGGCGGGCGCGGGACTGATGTTCTCCGTGCTCCTCCGCGAGCCCGCGATCCCCACCGACCGGCGGGGCTGGGTCGGGATCGCCGTCGGGCTGGGCATCGTCCGTGCGTTCGCCGCGGTGACCGGTCTGCCGGCAACCCTCAAATGGCCGAATGACGTGCTGATCGACGGGGCGAAATGCGCCGGGATCCTTGGGGAGGTCGCCGGCGATGCGGTGATCATCGGCTCGGGAATCAATGTGACGGTCGACCGCGCGGATCTGCCGCGTGCGGACGCGACATCGTTGTGGCTCTCCGGTGCGCAGGTGCTGGATCGCGAACGGCTGCTGGTGTCGATTCTCGACGACTTCGGCCGCACGATCGACCGGTGGGTGGCAGCAAGCGGCGACGTGGACGCCTCCGGCTTGCGCGGGGACTACCGGGAATTCTGCTCGACCCTGCGATCCAGGGTGCGGATGGAACTGCCATCGGGACAGTCGCTGACCGGCTGGGCCGAGGACATCGAGCCGTCCGGGTCCTTGATCGTCCGTGACGAGCACGGCCGCACCGCCGGCTATTCCGCCGCGGACGTGGTTCACCTGCGGCCGCAGTAACCGACGCCGGACGAATCCGGTGCCCCGGTCAGCGGGCGGCGAACAGTTTCCGCAGTTCGAGCCCGTGTTCCCGCCCTGTCGGCGTCGGCGTCACGAACGTGGTCGCCGTCACCTGGTAGTGCAGAGTCGCGCCGGGCACGTCGAGGGTGGCGGTGGTCATGCTGTTCGTGGTGGCCGTTCCCAGGGTTGTGGTCGGGGTCGTGGCGACCACGATGGCCGTCGGGTCGGTGGTTTCCATGCCAGGTGGTCGGAGCCGCGTCACTGATCAGGGCCCGAACGATCCATTGGGCGTTGACGGGATGCGTTTGCAAGAGTGGATTCTCGCCACACCGACCTTCGCCCGGGCCATCGGCGGCTCGACTACGGACATCGCCGTCGCCCGGTCCACCGACGCGGCCGGCAACAGTCTCGACGATCAGGTCGTCGCCGCAGCCGAGGTCGGGATCGGCGCGACAATCATGGGGCGCAACATGTTCGGACCCGTGCGTGGCCGTGGCGGAATCCGAGGTCAGGGTCATCGGAACAGTGGACGGGTGGTGGGGAGACGAACCGCCCTTCCATCACCCGGTTTTCGTGCTGACCCATCATCCGAGGGAATCGTTCACCATGGCCGGCGGGACAACCTTCCACTTCGTGAATCCGGAAGCCCGCGGCGGACTCGACGGGATTCTCGGCCTGGCGTTCGAGGCGGCCGGCGGTCGGGACGTCCGGCTCGGCGGGGGAGTCGCCACCATCCAGCAATTCCTGCGAGCCGGCCTGATCGACGAGATGCGGCTGGCCTTCGTACCGGTGCTGCTGGGACGAGGCGAGCGGTTGTTCGACAACCTCGGTGGGCGAACGGATCGGCTATGAGTGCGTCGACATGGTTAGCCGGATGATCGAGCGTCGTCGGTCGTGGCGGTCGCCTGGCACGATACCGCGATGCAAGAGTCGAGCACACAGGACATCTACGAGCGTGTCGCTGCGGGGTTCGGGGACTTACTGGAGTCGTGCAGCGCCGAGAGATGGTCCGCTCCGTCGCCGTGCCCTGGTTGGACCGCCTGGGACGTCGCCGCGCACGTCGTTCGCAACCATCGGCGTGCGCTCGCCGGCCTCGACGGCTCCATGTACTCGGCGCCGACGCGAGACGAGGACGTGCGCGAGGCATGGCGTAGCGCCTCCCAGGGCGTGCGCCGGGCGTTGCCTGATCCCACGCTGGCGGGCACTCAGCTTGGCGTCGAGTTCGACGCCTGCACATTCGGGACCTTCATCAGACGAATGGCATGCGCCGATACGCTCATCCACACCTGGGACTTCGCCCGAGCCACCCAACAGGACGAGCGACTGGATCCCGAGGGGGTAGCGGTGGCTACCAGCATGCTTGTTCCCGAAGATCGTGACATCCGCATGCCGCACGCCTTTGGCCCGAAAGTTTCACCGGCAGGCGATGCGGATCCGCAGACTCGTCTGCTGAATTTTCTCGGTCGGCGCACTGACATCCGCAGCCGTA
>JBBQJM010000280.1:0-6002 GCA_038325895.1 Mycobacteriales bacterium | reverse complement strand
CGCGCAGCACGAGCGCGGTGACCACACCGGCCGCCAGCACGGCGCCGACCACTGCCAGGATCGCCGTGGTCCGCCGCCGGCCGGCGGGCCGGTCTGCGGGTCGGCCGGGCGCCAGTTCTGGCGGTGCCGGAGGGTGGGTCACGGAGATCGGCCGCACCCTGACCGCTGGCCCCGGCGGCGTCGGGGTGGGTGCCGCGGAAACCGGCTGCGGACGGGCTGCCGCCGGGGCCGCCCCCGAAAGCGCCGCTGGGCGCACGGCCGCCGGGTCGGCATGAGGGCCGGTGACGAGCCCTGCCGCCGTCGAGGTCGTCGGCAGGACCTCGTCGGGGTCGGCGGGCCGGTCGGGATCACGGGGTGCGGTGGCGAGGGCCTCGCGGGCCGCGGCCGCCAGTGCGCGGCAGGTTGGATAGCGATCCGCCGGTTCCTTGGCCATCGCAGTGGCCACGACGTCGTCGAATGCCCGCGGCACCGACGGCACTCTGGCACTGGGTGCCGGCGGCGGATTGTTCAGACGGCCGTACACCCGGGCAGCGATCGATTCTCCCGGGTAGGGCACGCTTCCGGTGAGCAGTTTGTAGAGCACGCAGCCGAGGGCGTAGATGTCCGAACGATGATCGAGCGGCCGCCCCTTGATCTGTTCCGGCGACGCGTAATCCAGGGTTGCCACCACGCTGCCCGTGGTCGTCAGCGATGCCTCCCGCTGGGCCGCGACACCGATCGACTTCGCCACCCCGAAGTCGGAGAGGAAGACCCGCTCGGTCTCGTCGTCGTCATCTGATCCGCTGGCCAGCAAGATGTTGGCGGGCTTGACGTCTCGGTGCAACAGGTCGTGGCGGTGGGCGTAATCCAGGGCGGAGGCGACCTTGCCGACGATGTGCGCCGCGCGCTCCGGCGGCATGCCGGAGTGGTAGTCCGCCAACGCGTTTTCCGCGTTGGTGCCATCGATGTACCGCATGCTGATCCACAGCTGGCCGTCCTGGGAGCCGCGATCGTGCACCGCCACGATGTTCGGGTGGTCCAGCCGAGCGACGGTATCGGCCTCCCGCTCGAAACGCCCTACAAAGGCCGGGTCGTCGCACAATTCCGCGCGCAGCAGTTTGAGCGCGTCGTACCGCGGCAGCCGCGGATGCCGGACAAGGTAGACCGACCCCATGCCGCCCGCACCGAGTTCACGTTCGACGGTGTAGCCGGCAAAGACCTCACCCGGCCGCAACGACATGCCCGGCATTCTGCCAGCACGACCCGCCCTGCGAGGCGGACTTGCTGGTCACCGGGGCGCCCGGGACAGGCCCGAACCGGATCAACTCCGGCTGAACGGCAGCACCGTGGTGAGCCAGTCGACCAGCGCACCCGGGTTGCGCGATTGCGTCCAGACCCTGCCCGGTCCTTGGATGTCCATCACGAAGCCCTCGCCGCTCTTGCCGGTTTGGATCCATCCCTTGGCCACCTTGCGGACGTTCACCTGCATCCCGTCGTCGTAGGCAACCAGATGTCCGGTGTCGATGGTGAACCCCTGACCCGGCGCCAGTTCGACCACGTCGAGCGCGCCGAAGGTGCCGGCGATGACCTTGCCCAGTCCCGTGCAGTGCACGACGAAACCCCCCTCGCCGCCGACCAGCAAGCCACCGCTCCCCCATTTGGTGTCCAGGTTGATGCCCATCTCGCTGGCCAGCCAGGAGCCTCGGGTCAGCACGACGCCGCGCTGGAGGGTGCAGTCGATCACGGTGGCGTCGCCGGGCAGACGAGCAGCGACGTCGACCCAGGTCGGTGAGGACGCGTGGCCGGTGAACGTCGAGACGAAGAACGATTCGCCTCCCAGTGCGGAACGTTTGAGCGCCTTCATGAAGCCGCCCTGCATCTGCGAGGACACCGTCACGCCGAACGACTGCATCACCATCACACCGCTTTCGCCCAGGAACTGCTCGCCGGGGGCCAGGTGCAGCCTGGCGACGGCGTACGAGGGGCTGTGACGAAGTTCGACCTGCATGAGAATTCTCTCCAGTCCGAAAGGGGGTGGGTGCCTTCCAGCGTGGGGGGTAACGGGAACGACCGCCACCGGGCAGCGCTCCGGATCACTCCGCGGAGGATTCACTTTGTGCACCAATCATTGGTACGCTCATCGTATGGTTCAGATTGCGACATCCGCCGATGGTGCCGCCTCCGGATCCATGACGAGCGATCCGCTCGCGCTCGATCGTCAGGTGTGCTTCGCGGTCGTGGTGGCCGCGCGCGGCATCGTGGCGCTGTACCGGCCGGTGCTCGAACCCATGGGCCTGACGCATCCGCAGTACCTGGTGATGCTGGCGCTGTGGGGGCAGGCTCCGCTGTCGGTCAAGTCCCTGAGTTCGCTGCTGGAATTGGATCCGGGGACGCTTTCCCCGCTGCTGAAACGACTCGAAGCGGCCGGCTTGCTGACCCGTCACCGGGACAGCCAGGACGAGCGGCTGCTGAGCGTGGAATTGACAGCGAAGGGCACAGCACTGCGGGAGCAGGCGCTGAAGGTCCCGCCGGCCATCGTGGAACGGCTCGGCATGTCCGTCGACGAACTCGAAACCCTGCACCGCGCCCTGACCAGGGTCATCGCGGCCAGCGCCGGCTGATTGAAAGGACCATCTTCCGTGATCGCACAGTACGTCACCTCTTCGGCCGCCGCGGCGGCCGACTCCGGAGGCGATTTCAGTTGGGGAACCCTGCTGCTGATCGTCGTCGGATTCCTTGCCCTTGCGGTGGTCTCGTCACTGGGCTTCATCGCCCGCATCCGGGACCGCGCTACCGACCGCAGGGCAGAAGCCGCACGGGCGGAACGTTCTCACCCGGACGCGCCCTCGTCGACGGGCTGACCGCGGCACATCGGATGCTGCCGCACACCAGAGGATTCCCCTCCGTTCAGATCAGGTGTTTGAGAGCCTCTCGCCGCGACAGCGGGCTGAGCACGCCAGCGTGATCGGCGACGAAGGACCGAACCCAATCGGGGTCGGTGCGTGCGTAATCCCGCAGCGCCCAGCCGATTGCCTTGCGCACGAAGAACTCCTGGTCGGGCGCATTGACCAGGATCACCTCCTGCAGCAGCAGGACGTCGGTCCTTGACTTCAGGCTGAGTTGGCAGATGATGCTCGACCGGCGCAGCCAGCGATCGGGATCCCGCGACCAGTCTCTCAGCAGCGGCGTGAGGTCGTCGGGGTGGGCCACCAGCAGGTCACCGATCCGGTGCGCCACCGCGTCGACGTGGTCCCACCAGGCGCCGGTGACGATCATCGCCCGCCAGAGATCGAGCAATTCCAACCGTCCCCTCGCCATCCGCAGGCCGGTCAGTTCCGTTGCGGCGTAACGCTCCTCACGGAAATCGGCGTTCCGCCACAGGGCGGCGGCGCTCTGCCGCAGATCGTCCAGGTCGGCGGGTGGATACCGGACCGCGGCCGCACGGGTCAACCTCCGGACGTTCGGGACCGGGACCCCGAGGTAGGGCATCGACGACTTCATGTACGCCTGCATGCGCGGGCCGCGTTCGGGGTCCGCCTGCGCCCGGAGCTCGGTACGGATCACATCCACCAACGCCGCAGACACACCTCACCGCCAGGATGAGTTTCGTACGCGGACATAGGGATCAGGGTAGGCGCCCGACCCGACCCTCCGCCCAATTCGGGGGTGCCCGCACCCCCGCGCGAAGTGACAGGCGCGCACCCTCGGAATTCGGCCGATCGACGGCCAGAGTTGTCCTTACCCGCACCGCAGGACATGGATCAGATGCGATGTTCACCCGCCATCGCGCGGGGGCCGACGCCCGGCCCTCCGGTGGGAACGAACTGCCCCTCTGTCCGGCCATTTTCAAGGCAACCGACGCCCGGTTGCTGATGGCCATTTCATTGATATTGACCCCGACATTGACATTGACATTGACATTGACATTGACATTGACGCTTCGCCTACCATCGCCTCGGATTCTTCCGGCGAACAATTCACCAACCAATTCAGGGGAAAGTTCACCGGACCAATTCATCGGCCAATTCCGCGAAACGGCGATCACCGATCGCGGAGTCGGGGCAATTCGACGACGCGTACTACCGGACGATCCAGGTGTCCTTCCCGGCGAGCAGACTCTGCAGGTCGCCGATCCCTCTGCGCGCGATCGCGGTCTCGATCTGCGCGCTCATCGCCGATTCGTAACTGGGCCGCCGCACGTCGCGGAATACTCCGATGGGTGTGTTGTCCAGCGTCTCGGGATGCGACAACCGTGACAGCGCAAAGGCTGTCGATGGATCCTCGTCGTGCGCATCGTGCACCAGCAGGGCGTCCTCGCCCACCTGGTCGACGTCGACGACCTTGAGATGCCCTGCGGCATCACGGATCACCCCGCGGTGCCCGCCGATGCCGAACCGGATCGGCTTGCCGTGTTCCAGCCGGATCGTCACCTCGTCCTTGCTGGCGGAATCCTTGAGCGGCTCAAACGCGTTGTCGTTGAAGATGTTGCAATTCTGGTAGATCTCCACCAAGGACGTGCCCGGGTGCTGCGCGGCGGCCTGCAGTACCGATGTCAGGTGCTGGCGGTCGGAATCGATGGTCCTGGCGACGAAGCTGGCCTCGGCGCCCAGCGCCACGGACACCGGGTTGAACGGGGTGTCCAGCGATCCGAGTGGACTCGACTTGGTCGTCTTGCCGACCTCGGAGGTCGGCGAGTACTGACCCTTCGTCAGCCCGTAGATCCGGTTGTTGAACAGCAGGATCTTCAGGTTCACGTTGCGCCGCAACGCATGGATCAGGTGGTTGCCGCCGATGGACAGGGCGTCGCCGTCACCGGTGACCACCCAGACCGACAGGTCAGCACGAGTCGACGCCAGCCCGGTGGCGATTGCCGGCGCGCGTCCGTGGATGGAGTGCATGCCGAAGGTGTTCATGTAGTACGGGAACCGGGCCGCGCAACCGATCCCCGAGATGAACACGATGTTTTCCTTCTTCAGCCCGAGTTGCGGCATGAAGCCCTGCACCGCGGCCAGGATCGCGTAGTCCCCGCAGCCGGGGCACCAGCGCACCTCCTGGTCGGACTTGAAATCTCGGGCCGACTGCGGCACAGCGGTTTTCGGGATGAGTCGCAGGGACGGTGAGCCGGCCAGCGACACTGCCGCGGGGCGCTGCCGGCGTTCCGGGCGCGCGACGGGCGGCGTGGCCGGCGGCTGGTCGGTCATCGGTGGGCTCCGTTGGCGCTCGAGGTGGCAGTCGTGCTCGTGGTGGGCGCGCCCGGGGCATCACCGGGCGGGGCCTCGGCCGCCAGCAGCTCGACCTCGTGGTCGGTCTCGAACGGCTGGGCCGCGGCATCGTGCGCGGCATCCTGCGCGGGAGTGTCGGCGCCAACCTCGATGCTCGGCACGCCGTTGGGGTGATGGGCAACCGTGGCGCCGTACCGGCCGGCCGTCCCGATGACGGTGCGCTGCTCGGTCCCGTCGATCACCGATCCGATGGCGGTCATCAGTTCGGCAACCCGGAACGGCAGCCCGCGCACCTGGTTGACGCCAATGGCGTCGACCAGGTAGAGCCCCCTGATCAACAGGGCCAGCTGGCCGAGGTTCATCTCGGGCACCACCACCCGCCGGTAGGCCCGCAGCACCTCTTCGGTGTTGGCCGGCATCGGGTTGAGGTACCGCAGGTGCGCCTGGGCCACCCGGACGCCCTCGGACCGCAGGTTGCGGACGGCACCGGTGATCGGCCCGAAGGAGGAACCCCAGCCGAGCACCAGCACCTCGGCGTCCCCGGTCGGGTCGTCCACCTCGAGCGGTGGCACGTCGATCCCGGCGATCTTCGCGGCGCGGGTGCGCACCATGTGGTCGTGGTTGGCCGGGTCGTAGGAAATGACGCCGGAGCCGTCCTTCTTCTCGATGCCGCCGATGCGGTGTTCCAGACCGGCCGTCCCAGGAATCGCCCAGGGCCGGGCCAGGGTCTCGGGGTCGCGCAGGTAGGGCCAAAAGTCGGATCCACCCGCCGCGTCATTCAACACGTGGTTGGTCTCGGTC
>JBBQJM010000279.1:0-6003 GCA_038325895.1 Mycobacteriales bacterium | reverse complement strand
CGACGCCGCTGGTGCAACACCGTCAGGACTTGACTGCGCACGCTCATGCGCCTACATATGGGTTCGGTCCAGAGGGTCCCGTGGATTGCCGCGAATCAGATAAAGAACAGATCCGACAAATAGCAAGCCCGGGACAACCCTGCCGAGACGTACCCCCGGCAGTAGGAGAGGACCTTTTCGGGCGCTCTGCCTACCCGTTCGCCGGATTATCGTGAAGGATGGGGGGCCGGGCTCATGTGCTGCGGGGCATCGATGATGCCGGCCGCGCCGGTCGGTCTGCTCCTGGTGGTGGACACATCAGGGAGAAGCAGGAATGGGCAGTACACGGCCACAACCATCCACGAGCGAGGCACTTCGCGGCGTCGGAGTTCTGTTATGGAAATCCCCCGAGAGAATCTGGGCGGGGAGATCACTCTCGCGGTGTCGCGGCCTCCGTCAGCGGCGGACACCGACCCCAACCGGCTGGTCGATTCAGCATTTCGGACCCTAGTTCGCAGCACCACTTCGACCGGACGAGGTGTTGTCGCGGACGCGCTGCGCGCCGTAGACCCGGTGGGGACGCGCGATCCGTCGAGCACGAGACAGCCTGGCGCAGCCGCTATCTGCAGGCCGATGTCGCTGCCCTTTCCGACGTTCGTTCGGGTGTTCTCGGCGGCATCGTCGTTCGCTGAGGCACCCGCAGCGCGTGCGACTGGGCGCAACCGGAGTCAACGAGTAAGTAGCTGGTCGACAAGCAGGTCCCCGAGCCATATCTCATACTGTCGCGGGGTCCATCCGCGCTCCGCGACAAGCGTCCGGTAGATTTCTGGCACCGTGCACGCCAGGCAGACGTCCAGGGCTGAATGCACGGTGAGTTCCCGTTTGAGGTGGGGCCCGAGAATGTCGATGAGTTTTCTGATTTCCCCTTCGCGAGAGGCAAGGATCTTGCGCTGCGTGTCAGCCATCTGCGCGTCGGAGCGCGCCGCTTCCTGGTAGATGGCGATCACGTCCGAGCCGACGTCGAGTTGGCGCCGGTTCAGCTCTGCGAACAACCGTAACTGCCGGCCGGGGTCCCTTTCGGCCAGCGATGCGGCCGCGATGCTGACAGTGCGGGAGTCCTGCATCCAGTTCTGGGTGATCTTCTCCAGGATCCGGCCTTTGCTGCCGAACGCGGAGTAGATCGTCGGAGCCGGAATATCGGCCGCCTCGGCGATCGCCGTGATCGTGGTACCCAGGTAGCCCCGCTCAGCGAACAGGGCGCGGGCCGCCGCCGCGATCTGCTGCCGGGTCGCCTCCGCCTGCCGCTGCCGATGCCCGCCCCCTTTGCCATTGACAGCCACCCGGGAACAGTATCAACATGGTCGTCATAGTGACACTATGGTGAAGGGTAGGAGACTATGGCGAAAGTGATTGACACCACCGTGCTGATCGCCGGCGGTGGTCCGGCCGGGCTCACCGCCGCGTTGCTGCTCGCGCAGCACGACGTGCGATCTGTTCTGGTGGAGCCGCAGCAGGCACCGTCGCCGCATGCCCGGGCCCGCGGAGTGCACGCCAGGGCGATGGAGATATTGCGGGGAGTGGGTCTCGAGGAAGACCTCCGTCGCCGTGCGCTGCCGATCCGATCGGGGGTCGAGTGGAGATCGACACTCACCGGCCCCGTCGAGCGCGAACTCTCACTCCCCTCCGCGGTCGAACACGACATCAGCCCGTGCGAGGGCCTGGCCATGGCGCAGGACGTGTTCGAGACGGTGCTACGCAGCCACGTCCAGCGGGCCGAGCCTGTGCAGACACGATGGGGCAGTGCACTTACCGATGTCGAGGTTGTCGAGCACGGTGTCGAAGCCACGCTCACCGATCAACGGACCGGAACGACGACCACGATCCGGGCGCGGTACCTCCTGGCAGCCGACGGAGTCCGGAGCACGGTCCGCCAAGGCCTCGGCATCACCTTCGACGGCCCCGCGGATCTCGGACGGCAACGGGGCATCGCCTTTCGCGCCGACCTGACCCGATGGACCGGCAGCCGCCCGCGCGGAATGTACTTCCTCGCTGACGCGGGCAGCGTCCTGTTCTCCACCCATCCGGACAATCGTTGGAATCTGGGAGTGATCGATCCGCGAAACGCCGACCGCCCCGCCGCCGACCTCATCACATCGGCGGTCGGTCAGGCGCTGACACGGCTGGAGATCCTCGCCGACACGCACTGGACGCTCGGCGCCCAATCGGCGTCGACATACTCCCGCGGCCCGATCTTTCTCCTGGGCGACGCGGCCCACCGCGTCACCCCCATGGGCGCCACCGGTGTCAGCACCGCGATCCACGACGCCAACAACCTCGCCTGGAAGATCGCCGCAGTCGACGCAGGACGAGCCACACCGGACCTACTCACCACCTACCGCACGGAACGTGAACCCGTCGGACGCGCCACCGTCGCGGCATCGCTGACCGCCTGGAACACCGCACTATCGGCAGCCTCGGAGCAAACCCCAACGGCCACCATGGGACAGATCGACATGGGCTACCGGTACCGCTCCACCGCCATTGTGGACGACGGAACGAACGCCGACGACGGGCTCGACTACACGCCGTCAGCGCGGCCCGGCTGCCGGGCCCCGCATGCCTGGATCGACATCGACGGCCGGCGCACGTCGACCATCGACCTGTGCACGCGGCGGTTCACCCTGCTCACCGCGGCGGTAGGCACCAACTGGCTGACCGCCGTCCAGGCGATGGATCCCGCGGCGGTTGACATCGACGGGTACCAGATCACCGACCCCGGATGGGCCCAGCGGTGCGGTATCGGCCCGGACGGCGCAGTCATCGTCCGCCCAGACGGCCACGTAGCCTGGCGCTGCACCGGTCGCCAGGATCAAAGCCCACAATCAGCCGAAGTGCGACTCGATCAAGTTCTCCACCAGATCACCGGCAGGCACCCCGCTGCCGCACCGGCTGAGTCGTTCCCCGCGTAACCCAGAAGCGGACCCCGGCCCGACAACGGAGCCCAGCGATGATCCATCCTGCGGAAAACCGCCGCACCCCAACGGGTCTGTTGCACAATCTGTCGCGCAACGCGATCACCATTGTCGCCTCCGGAGTACTGACAGGAGCATGTAACGGTGCAACGAGGCCGTCGTTCAACTGCTCGACAACATCCACGACGAGCAGCGACCCAAGGTGTGCCCTCCACCCACAATCCCCTTGCCGACCATCCCGCATACCTCGGAGTGGGCCAGTTTGGCCCGAGGAACCTCAGAAGCTCCTCCCGCGCTGGTGGTCTCGCGGATGGCCAAGTTCGCTCCGCGGCCGCGACAGCCCTGGGTGGCCGTGGCCGCCGACCTGGGCGGAACTGATTGAAACCGGTCGACGGCAATTGGACTACCACTATTAGGCAGACCCATCCGGATCCCGGTGCGGAATCGAATACCCGTATTACCGGTATATGTGAACGGTTGAGCCGCTGCCGCCATCGTTCTACCCATGAAGCGTTCGACCGGGATAATTCGCCGGACACCAATGGTTCACCGCTCCGCGCTGCCCGAGTTCCGTCACCACAAGCGAAGGACAGCACGCAGCATGAATCGGTCGAAGTGGGGCACGGTGAACGACGCGTACCCGTGCTCGGGCGCATACAGCAACCCCATGTTGATCAGTACGGCTCGCGTCGGCCCGAGATTCGTTGACGGGCGACCCATGATGTCGGCAATGTCGGAGGCCTTCTGGGCAGTCGGTCCGAGCTGGGCGATTGCCCGCAGGTAGCGCGTTGCAGGTCAGGTGCACGGGTGCCCCGCTCCGGATCTCGGGTGGGTGCGCTCAAGCACTCCCCGCAATCAACATCCGGTCGCCCCCCCGGGGCCCGAACGGTTGAGTCAACAGCCGGTCGGGCCGCTCGGCGCTGGACGTGGGTTCCCGGCACCGATGTGTCGCGGGTCCAAGGGTCCTGCCGCCGCCCCATGGCGACATCGCTGGCAGAGTCAAGGTTTGATGACGACCTTGATGCACCCGTCGGTCTTGTCCTGGAAGGTTTTGTACATGCCGGGCGCCTCACCGATCGGCACCGTGTGGGTGACCAAATCCAACACGCCGAGTGGATCACCAACGTCCTCGACGAGGGGGAGCAGGACGTCGGTCCAGCGGCGGACGTTGCACTGACCCATCCGCAACTGGATCTGCTTGTCGAACATGTCCATCATCGGCATCGGGTCCACCGCGCCGCCGTAGACCCCGACCACCGACACGGTGCCGCCCCGCCGGACGGCATCGATCGCGGCGTGCAGCACGGTCATCCCGTCGACACCGACCTTCTCGAACACCTTGCGGGCGGCCACATCCGGCAGCAAACCGGCAAGGTTCTGCGCGGCCCTGGCGACGTGCGAGCCGTGCGCCTCCATCCCGACCGCATCCACCACGGCGTCCGGGCCCCGCCCGTCGGTGAGATCCCGAAGTGCGTCGGCGATGTCGGCGCCGGATTCCAACCCGCTCGGGTCGATCACTTCGATGCCGTGCCGGGCGGCCATCTCCCGCCGCTCGGAGACCAAGTCGACACCGATCACCCGGCGGTCCCAGTGCTTGCCGATGCGGGCGGCGAACTGGCCCACCGGGCCCAACCCGAACACCGCCAGGGTGCCGCCCTCAGGCGGATCCGCATAGACGACCGCCTGCCACGCGGTGGGCAGGATGTCGGACAGGAACAGGTACCGCTCGTCCGGGCCGTCCGGTCCGACCTTGATCGGCCCGTACTGGGCCTGCGGGACCCGCAGGTACTCCGCCTGACCGCCGGGCACCGACCCGTACATCGCCGAGAACCCGAATAGCGCGGCGCCCTTGTTCTGCTCCCGCACCTGCGTCGTCTCGCATTGCGACTGCAACCCGCTGGTGCACATGAAGCAGTGCCCGCAGGAGATGTTGAACGGGATGACAACCCTGTCCCCCACAGCGATGTCGGTGACCTCCGGACCGATCTCCTGCACGATACCCATCGGCTCGTGGCCCAGGACGTCCCCGGGTTTCATGTACGGGCCCAGCACCTCGTACAGGTGCAGATCCGATCCACAGATCGCCGACGAGGTGATCTTGACGATCGCGTCGGTGGGTACCTCGATCCGCGGGTCCGGGACCTCCTCCACGCGCACGTCCCGTTTGCCCTGCCAGGTCACTGCCTTCATCAGGTCCTCTTCCTCACCGACGGCCCAGCGTGGACCGCTCCTGGGTCGGCAGTACCCGGTCGGCTACGTCGCAAACCCCGCGGGTGCTCGGCGGCGGCGGCGGTCGGATCAAGCGGTCGGATCAAGCGTCGCCCGGTCAGTCCACACTTCTCGGCCCCGACAATTGGCCTGGATTCCCGGTCACTGCCGAGCGGTAGCTCTCCGGCTTCCTCCGCCGTGATTGATTTGTTTGCGCCTCCTGTGGTCATTCCTGGCGGACCCCGCGGAGGCCGGCACTGACGAACCTCCTACATCTAGGAGTCGTTTTGTGGCCCTGCGGATGACGCTGGGCGCGCCAACGTCTGGGCGGTCACCGTTCGCCTGCGCAGCACGCGTGGGTCCGTTCCCAATTCCAGGTACCACGTCATGGGCCCGTGTCGAAGGCCTCCCTAACCTGCGCCGCTGAGACGGCGGACGAACGCCGGCAGACGCTGCAACGAGCGGTGGAGCGGGACGCGCCACGGGTGACCGGGCGGACCTGCGTGGGCTGGGCTTGCGCGGCGTTCCGTGGGCGTTCCTGCACTCGGCCGCACGCGCCGGCGCCCGATTGCGGCCTCGCTCCGCTCAGGCCGTAGGTTGCTGCCATGACCACGGTTCGCTTGGGGTTGGCGTGAAGGCGGTCGTGTACGACCGGTACGGATCCTCCGATGTGTTGCGAGTCGCGGACGTCCCGGTCCCCTCGCCCGCCGAGGGCCAGGTGCGGGTGAAGGTGGCCGCGACGTCGGTCAATCTCAGCGACTGGGAGTGCCTGCTTGGATCGCCTGCATACGCGCGGATCTGCGTGGTGCGTCTCCCGGCCCGTCGGCCCCTCGGGTCGGACGTC
>JBBQJM010000278.1:0-6027 GCA_038325895.1 Mycobacteriales bacterium | reverse complement strand
TGTGTGGTCACTGATCGGATTCTTCGCCCGCCGAGCTTCGCCAGCCCGCGTCGCTCACCCCGTGCCTCACCGTGCCTCACGTGCCTCGACACCGAAAATGCGCTCCGACCAGGCAATACTCCGGATCCAGGGGAGATAACCACCGCCATCAGGCTGATGATCGACAGGCCCCGGGTAGTCGCGCATTCCCTGGTGGAGGCCTACAGCGTGCTCACCAGGCTGCCCGCCCCCTTTCGGGCGCCGGCCGCCGTGGTGGCGACCTTCCTGGCCCGGCGATTCCCCGACGATCCGCTGGCGCTACCGGCCGGCGATCTTGTAGGGCTGCTCGGGCGCCTGGCCACAGCCGGTGTGCATGGCGGCGCAGTCTACGACGCCATCATCGGCGCGACTGCCGGCGCGGCCGACTGCGTCTTGTTGACGTTGGATCGGCGCGCGGCTCGGACGTACGGCGTGGTTGGCTGTCCCTTCGAGGTGCTCTGACGATTCATTGACGTGCTGATCGGGCGACCGGGCCGGTGGTCTTCCTCAGACGTGCCCCAGCACCCTGTCGACGGCGATCAACAGCACCACCCGCTGCGGATTGACCCGCGGGACCCGGTAGCGCTGTGCATAGCGGTGTTCGGCGTCGATGATGTCCTCCCGGACCCGGCTGATACGGCAGGCCCCCTCCAGCGTCAACCAGTGCCGGCCCTCGAGTTGGCACACCGCCGCTCGGCCGGGTCGGCCGTCCGGACCTGGCCGGTCCGCGTTGCGGACCTTCACCGAACCGTCGCTGGTGATCACCCGGACCAGCGCCGCGGCGCGGTCGAAGGTGAAACCCACCGGCACCACGTGGGGCGAGCCGTTCCCGCGCAGCGTGGTCAGCGTCGCCAGGTGCCGGTCGGAGAGAAACGTCAGGACCGGTTCCGGCAGGTCGTGGGGATCCAGGGGCATTCGCTCAGCCTGCCATCCGGGGGCGCCCGGATCAGTCCGATCGTTCGGGTCAGCTCGCCGCGAGCAGGGCTGCCCGTCGGGGACCGAGGTCGGCATCGAGGTCGGCGACCTCGCTCAGCATGAGGTCGGCAGCCTGCTCGATCGCGGCCGTCGCGAGGAACTCCCCTTCCACCACGAGTCGGGGTGCGCCGCCGATGGCCACACCGTTGTCGGTGGTGACCAGCCCGAGGGCCCTGGTGACCGGCACGAGCATCGAGGCCGCGCCGGTACCGCCGCCCGCGCCGCCGCCGTAGCTGACCACACCCAGCGCCTTGTCGCGCCACTCGGCGTGCAGGTAGTCGAGGGCGTTCTTCAGGACCGCCGGGAATCCGCCGTTGTACTCGGGGACGACGACGACGAAGGCGTCCGCCTCGTCCACCGACTGTGACCAGGCGAAGGTGTGCGGCTTGGTGTACGCGCCCAGCCGCGGGTGGTGTGGTTCGTCCAGGAAGGGCAGGGCGATCTCGGCCAGGTCGAGCACCTCGACTCGATCGAAGCGAGCCTGCGATCGGGCGCGATCCGCGACGAAGGAACCGATCGCCGGCGCGATACTGCCGGGCCGGGTGGACGCGAGAATGATCTTCAAGGTGCTCATCTGAACTTCGTCTCCCAAGGGGCTGTCGCTGAGGTTGTTCTTGGCTGTCGTCGACGGTCGAACATTCGACGGGTCCATGAACATTCAACAATATACAGGAAGTGTTGTTCCTGTTGCGCGACGTGACCTGCTTCACCATGCGAAGGAGCTCTCCGGCGAGGCCTGACCGGCGTCGAACGCCGAGTCGCAACGGTTGTCGGTGGCCGGTTCTAGGGTGTTGGGGTGATCAGGAGCACTCCCACACCCCAGGACCTGTCGGCAACGACCAACGGCGGCGGATCAGGTGGTGCAGGCGAGGGCGCCGCTGGCGAGATGGGCGCGCTGCGGGACGTCCCCACGGTCGACGCTCCGGTGGAGGCGGCCGGGCGGCACGCCTTCCTGGCCGAGCGGATCGGCGACGCGCAATTCCGGTACTACGTGCTGGACGCGCCCACCATCTCCGACGACGAATTCGACACGCTGTTGCGCGAACTGGAGGATCTGGAGCGGCAGTACCCGCCGCTGCTCACGCCCGACTCACCGAGCCAGCGGGTGGGCGGCGGCTTCGCCACCGGGTTCGCCGCGGTCGAGCATGCCGAGCAGATGCTGAGCCTCGACAACGTCTTCTCCGCCGAGGATCTCGCGGCCTGGCTGGACCGGACCGCCCGTGACGCCGGCGCTGAAGTCCGCTGGCTGACGGAATTGAAGATCGACGGGCTCGCGGTCAACCTGACGTACGAGAACGGCCGGCTGATGCGTGCGGCGACCCGCGGCGACGGCCGGGTAGGGGAGGACGTCACGCTGAACGTGCGGACCATCGACGCGGTGCCCGAGCGGCTCCGGGACGACGGCGGACACGACATTCCCGAGCTGGTCGAGGTCCGCGGCGAGGTCTTCTTCCCGCTGGACGGCTTCGCGGAGCTGAACGCCTCGCTGGTGGCGGCGGGGAAAGCGCCGTTCGCCAATCCGCGGAACTCCGCGGCGGGGTCACTGCGGCAGAAGGATCCCCGGGTGACCGCGTCGCGGCCGTTGACGATGCTCTGTCACGGGATCGGGGCCCGGCAGGGCTTCGAGATCACTCGGCAATCCGAGGCGTACGAACGACTTCGGGCCTGGGGCCTGCCGATCTCCGAGCACAACCGGGTCGTCGACACCGCCGCCGAGGTTGCCGACCGGGTGGCCTACTGGAGTGAGCACCGGCACGACCTCACCCACGACATCGACGGGTTGGTGATCAAGGTCGACGAGATCGCCGCGCAGCGGCGGCTGGGCTCCACGTCACGGGCGCCGCGCTGGGCGATCGCGTACAAGTACCCGCCGGAAGAGGCCACCACGCTGCTCAAGGACATCAGGGTGAACGTGGGGCGGACGGGGCGGGTGACACCGTTCGCGTTTCTGGAGCCGGTGCTGATCGCCGGGTCGACGGTCGGCCTTGCCACCTTGCACAACGAGGACGAGGTCGTCCGCAAGGGTGTCAAGATCGGCGACACGGTCGTGGTCCGCAAGGCCGGCGACGTCATCCCCGAGGTGCTGGGCCCGGTGGTCGAGCTCCGCGAGGGACGGGAGCTGCGCGACTTCGTCATGCCCACGCACTGCCCCGAATGCGGGACGCCGCTGCGCCGGATGCGGGAGGGCGACGTCGATATCCGCTGCCCCAACGCCCGCAGTTGCCCGGCGCAGTTGCGGGAGCGGGTGTTCCACCTTGCCGGTCGCGGAGCGTTCGACATCGAGGGCATGGGCTACGAGGCGGCGACCGCGCTGCTCGGTGCCGGCGCGATCGCCGACGAGGGCGACATCTTTCCGGGTGAGCTGGACGGCGAGCAGTTCGGGTTGGACGAGGAGCGGCTGCTGACGGTGCCGCTGTTCACCACCAAGGCCGGCGCGTTGTCGGCCAATGGCCGCAAGCTGCTCGCGAACCTGGACAAGCAGCGGCAGCAACCCTTGTGGCGGGTGCTGGTCGCCCTGTCGATCCGCCATGTCGGCCCGACGGCCGCCCGTGCGCTGGCTCAGCAGTTCGGCTCGCTGGATCGGATCCGGGAGGCGTCGGAGGAGGAATTGGCCGGAGCCGAGGGTGTCGGCCCGACCATCGCCGCGGCCGTCACGGAGTGGTTCGAGGTCGATTGGCACTCCTCGATCGTCGACCGCTGGAAGGCGGCCGGTGTGCGGATGGCCGACGAGGTCACCGACCGTCCGGAACAGACGCTGGCCGGGCTGTCGATCGTGGTCACCGGCGGGCTGGCCGGCTTCTCCCGCGACGGGGCGAAGGCCGCGCTGCTCGAACGGGGGGCGAAAGCCGCCGCGTCGGTGTCAGCCAAGACCGCGTTCGTGGTGGTCGGGGAGAACCCGGGAACCAAGTACGACAAAGCAGTCTCGCTCAAGGTGCCCATCCTGGACGAGGCCGGGTTCCGGGTGCTGCTCGAGTCCGGCTCCGACGCGGCCAGGCAGGTCGCGCAGATTGGGCCGGAGGCGTCGACCGGTGCGGACCCTGACGCCGCGGGTGCGAACGGGTCCTTGCAGCCGGATGCCTGAGACAGGGTCGATCGCTGCGGACCCCGCCTCGGTCGGCTTCGATCCCGCCGACCCCGGCTTCATCGCCGACCCGTACCCGACGCTCGCTGCGATGCGCGGTGTTTCTCGCGTGCTGTACTACCCGCCGCGGCGGGTGCACCTGATCACCCGGTTCGCCGACGTTCATGCCGCGCTGCGGGAGAGGCGGCTGGGACGCGCGTTCCGTCCTCGGTACACGGCCGCGGAGTTCGGCCAGCCGGAGCAGGACGAGCATTGGCCGCGATGGTCGGAATCGGAACGCTGGTCGCTGCTCAATCTCGAGCCGCCGGATCACACCAGAATCCGCCGGTTGGTCACGGCCGTCTTCACGGCTCGGTCGATCGCCGCGATGCGTCCCACGATCGAGGAACTGTCCCGGGCAACGCTGCAGCCGTTGCTCGATGGCGCTTCGGACGGCGAGGGCGGGGCAGCCGCGGCCCGGGACTTGATCTCCGCTTACGCCCAGCCTTATTCCGTCGCGGTGATCTGCCGGCTGCTCGGCGTCCCGGTCGGCGACGGACCGCGCCTGCTGGCGTGGTCACATGCGATCGTCAAGATGTACGAACTGCGCAGCTCGGAGGCCGAGCAGCAGGCCGCGGAGCGGGCCGCGGACGAGTTCATCTGCTACGTCAGGGATCTCATCGCGATGCGCCGCGAGCGTCCGGCGGCTGACCTGATCACCGAGCTCATCGAGGTGGCCGATGCCGGCGACCGGCTCACCGAGGACGAGATCGTCTGCACCGTCATCGTTCTGCTCAATGCCGGGCACGAGGCGACTGTGAACACACTGGGCAACGGCGTGCGTGCGTTGCTGACCCATCCCGATCAGTGGCATGCGATCGTCAGTGGCGAGGTGGAGCCGGCAACGGCCGTCGAGGAGATGCTGCGCTGGGATCCGCCGCTGCAGCTGTTCGAGCGCTGGGTACTGGAGGACGGCGTGATGGTCGCCGGCCGCGAGTTCGGTGTCGGTGATCGGATCGGCATGCTGTTCGGCTCGGCCAACCGCGACCCCGCGCGATTCGACGACCCGGATCGCTTCGCTGTCGCCAGGGGCGAGAGCACCCACATCGGCTTCGGCGGCGGAGTGCACCTCTGCATCGGCGCGCCGTTGGCGCGGCTGGAACTGGCGGTCTCGTTGTCCCAGCTGCGCGCGGCCGCTCCGGAACTGCGGCTGGCCGCCGAGCCCGAGTACCAGCCGTACTTCGTGATTCGTGGCCTGCGTTCCCTGGACGTGACCACCGGCTGATCGGGCGGGCCGACCCGCCCGACTCGGCTCACCCGAGCGAGATCCCGGACCACCCGGGCGACCTCCGACCGCGAGCCGGTGTTCCAGGGTTGACCGTGCCCTTCGCGCTGGCTGGCCGCTAGCTGACGTCCCCGGGGATCGGCGCCCGGACGGTAGCGTGGCGGGCGTGCCGGGCGAAGCCGTACCCGAACCGAGGCGCGTGAGCCCCGGTGCCACCCGCTATGAGGTGGCCGCCGACCGGCCCGCCCGGGCGGTGCTGCTCTCCGGCCTGCCGTCGATCCTGTTGGTGCTGATCGTCACCTACCTGTTCGCGACGTTCTTCCCGGCGCTGGGTGCGCTGCTGTTGATCGTGATCCCGGTCGCCGTGATCGCCGCCCTGGTGGCCGGCGCGGTACGGACCCGGCGAATCCAGCTGAAGGTGACCGAGGAAGTCGTGAAGGTCACCAACGGCAAGGCAGGAACCGCCTGCCTGAGGTCCGACATCAAGACCGCTGTCGTCGTCGAGCGATTCGCCCGCCGGCCGCTGTCGCCGCGGACGACCAACCTGGTCCTGCTGAACGACAAGGGGCGCACCCTGCTGATGCTGAGTGGCTTGCTCTGGCCGGTGGACGTGCTCCGACGAGTGATCGACATGGTCGAGCCGGCCGAGGTGATCGAGGTTCAGGGGCGGCAGACGCCGAAGACGCTG
>JBBQJM010000277.1:0-6032 GCA_038325895.1 Mycobacteriales bacterium | reverse complement strand
CCCTACGGCGGCGATCTGGTGTACACGGCGTTCTCCGGTTCGCACCAGGACGCAATCAAGAAGGGCTTCGACCACCTGAATCGGGACGCCACGGCGGCGGGCGTCCCGGTCGACGAGTTCACCTGGCAGGTGCCGTACCTGCCGATCGACCCCAGGGACGTCGGCCGCTCCTACGAGGCCGTCATCCGGGTCAACTCGCAGTCCGGCAAGGGCGGCGTCGCCTACATCATGAAGACCGAGCACGGCCTCGACCTGCCCCGCCGGCTGCAGATCGAGTACTCCCGGGTGGTGCAGAACCACACCGACACGGCGGGTGGCGAGGTCGACGCGAAGGCCATGTGGTCGATCTTCTCCGAGGAGTACCTGGATCGGAACAGCCCGCTGCACCTGATCCGCACCAGGATCGAGAACCCCGAGGACGCCGAGAACATCGACATCTTCGACCGGATCAGCGCCCGGATCGTCAGCCGCGGTGAGGAGCAGGTCGTGCAGGGCGGCGGCAACGGCCCGGTGGCCGCGTTCTGCGCCGCGCTCGGCCAGGCCGGGTACGACGTCAGGGTGCTGGACTACGTCGAGCACGCGCTCTCCGCCGGCGGTGACGCGCGCGCCGCCGCCTACCTGGAATGCGCCATCGACGGCCAGGTGGTGTGGGGTGTGGGGATCGACTCGTCCATCACCACCGCCTCCCTCAAGGCCGTGGTCTCGGCGGTCAACCGTGCGGTGGCGCACCCGGCCGACGACTGACCGCCGTCAGAAGTGCCCGATCGTGACGCCGACCGTGGTCGTCCTCACGCCGAACTGCTCGGCCTGCCGGTTGAACTGCTCGATGACGTTCGGCTGATCGCCGGCCAGCGACGAGTCGATCATCTTGGCGCTCATCGTGTTCATGATGGCGGCCGGCGAATCGAACAGCGAGCGTGCCAGCGGCAACCCGTACAGGGCCTGCGCCACCGGGTACCACCGCTGCCAGTGACCGATGACCAGCGAGCGGTCACGGTCCTCGAGGGTCAGCTTCCGGTCGCGGTAGGCCGCGCCCACGGTGCCCCAGTCGACCAGGCCCTCCACCCCGGCCGGCGGGAGCAGCGGGAGCCCACCCCGGGGAGCCAGGGTGGGCCGGTCCCGGAGGAACGGCGCCGGATCGGACAGCCACAGCCGAGCCGGCATCAGCTTGACGGTGCTGCGCAGCGGACTCGCGACCGTCGGCGCATCAACGTCGTCCCGCTGGACCACGGATTTCACTGTCGTCACAGACCTCGCGGTCATCACCGACGCCGGGCTGCGCGCGGCGGACAGCAGCCGCCCGGTCGCCCGATTCCCGGCCGTCCGCTGCAGCGCGAGCGCCGTCTGCGGGCTGACCGCCCGGATGCCTGTGCCGGCTCGGGCCGTCACCCGCGGGACAGGGTGGGCGTCATGGGAGTCTGGGGCGACATCTGGCGCGACGACGTCGGCCGGGCGCCGTCGCAGGAGATCCGCGTCGTGGTCGGGCACGTCCGTTCGCGCGTGCATCCGTTCATCGTGGGCCGACGGGGTCGGTCAACCAATCGCCTTGGCCCGGCGTTCGGGGCAGCGACGCCTGCCCATTCGGGCAGCACAGCGCGGCGAACCGTCAGAAGACCTTCCCCGGGTTGAAGAGGTTGTCAGGATCGAGGGCACTCTTGATCGCCCGTTGCAGGACGAGCGAGCCGGGGTCGAGTTCGCGGATCAATCCACTCTCTTCAGCAGCCCGACGCCGTGCTCGGTGGTGACGGTGCCGCCGTAGCCGATCGCGGCGTCCAGCAGTTCCTCGAACGCGAGTCGGGCCCGCCGCCGGGCGGCATCGTCGTCCGGCGGCACCAGCAGCAGCGGGTGCAGGTTGCCGTCACCGGCATGGGCGATCGTGGCCAGTGTCACTTCGTGGCGGGCGGCGATCGCCTCGATGGCGGCGAGCATCCCGGGCACCTTCGACCGCGGCACGCAGATGTCCTCGGTGAGCACGGGCCCGAGCCTTTCCGGCGCGGGGTAGGCCAACCGGCGTGCCTCGAACAGCGCCTCGGCCTCGATGGCGTCGGTGGACTGCGCGGCCCACAGCGCGCCGGCCGCCTCGAAGGATTCCGCGAGCGCTCCGGCCTCGTCGACGCCTGCCTCCCCCGGGGTGTCCACCCTGGCGAGCAGTATCCCGCAACGCCTTTCGTGGTCCTGCGGCCGATCCCGACCGCCGTGCCATACCCGGCAGGGCCTCCCATCGCGGCCCGCAGGCCCAGCACGTAGTCGCGGGTGACGCCGTATTTGAGGCCGCACAGACCGCCCGCGTTGGTGGCGACGTTGCCGCCGATCGTCGACCACGGCGCGCTGGCCGGATCCGGCGGATACCACAGGCCCTGCTCGGCCAAGTGCGGCCTTCAGGTCGTTGTTGACGATCCCCGCTGCACCACGCAGACCAGGTTCTCGGCGTCGATGTCGAGAACCGCGGTCATCCGGGAAAAGTCGAGCACGATGCAGCGGTCCACCGCGTTCGCCCCCCCCCGGACAAGCCGGTCCCGGCCCCACGCGGAACCACCGACGCGCAGAGTTCGGGGCGACCCGGACCACCGCCTGCACCTCCGCCTCGCTACGGGCCCGGACGGCCACCGCTGCGGAGCCCACCGTGGCCCACTCCGCCTCGTCGTGCGACAGGCCCACCAGCACCGCCGGGTCGGCGACGATCCGCTCGGTCGGAATCACCCGGCCGAGTGCCGCCGGCAGGGTTCGGGCCTCCGGCGGCGGGGCTGTCCTGCGGGCGCATGCCAGGGCACTGTCCCGAGATGGGGGTGACGCCGAGGTCATAGGCCGAGCCTACGGCCGGCTTGTCGGGTGTGCGGGTGGCCGCAGACACGACTGGATCAGTCGAACTCGGTCCGCAGGGAGGGATCGCGGTGATGGGCGATCATCCGCTCGAGTTGCCGTGCGGTGATCCGCCCCGGTGAGAGTTCCGGCAGGTCTTGCAGAGCAAACCAGCCGATCTCCAGCGTCTCCAGCGCGTCGGGATCCCCGACCGTTCCCGCCTGTTCGCACAGGAAGAAGAGCTTGTAGACGTGCACCGGCAGCGACGGGGTGTGGCCCTGCAGGTCGCGGTCCCAGCAACCGACCAGCTTGACCGCCCGTGCGTGGTAACCAGTCTCCTCTCGGATCTCCCGCTCCACGGCCCGCGACGGCCGATCCAGCGGATCGGCCCATCCGCCCGGCAGGGACCACCGTCCGTCCGCCCACTCGCGCATCAGCAGGATTCGCTCGTCACGGTCCACGAGTGCGCCTCGGACATCTACCTTCGGAGTGGCGTATCCGCTGTCCCGACCGAGCTCGAGGCGCCATTCCTCGGCCGGGCGCTCCGTCACGGCCGCCAGCAGGTCGGCGGCCACCGCGCCGACCTTGCGATACCGATCACGGTCGTACTCGCTGACGCCGTACTCGAGCCCACCCTGGGACAGGGCAGCCAGCGTCACCGCGGCCCGGCGCACCCGCTCGGCGGGCGACGAGCCTGGCGCGGGTGACCCGGTCATCCGGCCCGGCGGTCCAGCCGCGCCAGTCGTCCCATTTCGGTCCGCGCGGCGAGCACCTCGGGCGGGCCGGTCCACCGATCGGGCAGGGCCAGCAGCGCTACCCGCAGCGCCCGGACCGCTCCGGTGGCAGCCAGATCGGTCGTCGGCAACCCGGGCAGCCGGTACCGCCGCCGCGCCCAGCTCGGCAGCAACCCGAAGGACACCCCGGCCAGCCCCGCCCAGGCAGGCCGGGCCGGGGTGAGGTACCGGATCTTGCCTGCCATCGGCGGGACCACCAGTACCCGGACGCCGCGACGCGCGTCGTCGGTCAGCCGCAGGTCGGGCTGCACGTCGGCGAAGTAGCGAGCCATCTGCTCGACCGAAGCCGGCACCATCCGCGGCGGGATTCCGACCATCTCCGCCACCTGCACCTGTTCACGCAGGTAGCGGTCGGCGTCCTCGGCCGTGATCGGGGCTCCCGCGCGGCGAGCTGTGCTGAGGAACGACTCGACCTCACAGCAGTGCACCCAGAGCAACAGGTCCGGCCGGTCGAGCCGGAACGTCTCGCCGGTGTCCGGGTCGGTGCCGCGGAGCTTGCGGTGGATGCCGCGCACCTGCCCCGCCGCCCGCCGCGCCTGGGCTGCAGGCCCGTAGGTCAGCGTCGACACATAACGCCCGGTCCGGTCCAGCCGACCCCAGAAGTCCTCGTCGAAACCCCGGTGCTGGGCGACGGCTGCCATCGTCAACGGGTGCAGCGCCTGCAGGATCAGCGCCCGCACGCCGGCGATGGGGAAGACCGGGTCGGCGTGCACCCGCCAGGTGACACTCCTCGGCCCGAAGAGCGGATCGTCGGAAACCTCCGAAACTTCCGAAACTTCCGAAAAGTCCGAAAAGTCCGAGACAGCTTGCAATGATTGAACACTCGCACTATCGACCCGCTGCCCGTTGCGCACCCCATCGACCGTACCTGCGGAAACACCGCTCGCCGCGCTCACCCCGGTCGCACCCGAACAGACCGGATCAATCGGGCTCAGAAGGCACTGATCAGCGGGCGACCGTGCCGGTCTCGTCCGCTACCGCCGCGGCCAGCACCCGTTCCGGTGGGGCGCCCGCCTGGGCGCGGCGCAGCGACCCGAGGAACAGCACGGCGATCAGCAGCGCGCCAACCGCGCACCCGGAGGTGACCCAGTACGCCTGCCCGGCGCCCTTGCTGTCGATGATCACCCCGGCGAGCGGCGTGGCCACGGCGATGCCGACGGCCAGCCCGGAGGTGGCCCACGCCATCGACTCGGTCAGCCGGTGCGGCGGCACGATCCGCTCGATCAGTGCCATGCCCGAGATCAGCACCGGCGAGCAGGCGATGCCCGCGACGAACAGCCCGATCGCCACCAGCCACACGGTGTCCAGGAAGGGCAACGGCGCGGTGACCACGGCCAGTGCCGTCACCATGATCATGAACTGTTTCAGCAGCGACGCCTGCAACGCGAGGGCACCGAAGATCAGCCCTGCCAGCAGCGAGCCGACGGCGTAGAGGGCGAGCAGGAAGCCCGCGGCCGCCGGGACCCCGGCCTGTTTCGTGAAGGCAACCGTGGTCACCTCGAACGAGCCGAAGATGCCGCCGAGCAGCACGAAGATCGCCGAGATCCCACCGACCCCGGGCAGCAGGATCGCCGGTCGGCCCGAGGTGGCGTTCCGCCGGCCTGCCGGAACGGGTTCGGTCGACCGCTGGGTGAGCAGCAGCAAGGTCCCGACCACCAGCAGCACGGTGGCCAGGATCAACGCGGCGCTGGATGCGACCTGCAGCGCGACTACGGTCGCCAGCGGCGGCCCGAGGATGAACACCGCCTCGTCAACCAGGGACTCCCAGGCAAAGGCCGTACGCAGCAACGGCGTCCCGTGCAGCATCGCGGACCAACGGGCGCGGACCAGCGGTCCCATGATCGGTTGAGAGGCACCGGCGACGAACGCCAGCAGATAGATCGGCCAGTCGATGGTGGTGCCGAGCGCGACCAGCACGATGCCTGCGACGGCCGGCACGAAGACCGCCAGCTGGATCGGCACCACCCGGCGCTGGCCGAACGAGTCGATCAACCGCGAGATCTGCGGTCCGATGACGGCCGCCGACAGCGCGTAGATGGCGGCCACCGCTCCCGCCACGGCGAAGGAATCGCGCTCGGCGGACAGCAACAGCACCATGCCGAGCCCGGCCATCGACATCTGCATCCTGGCCAGCATCCCGGCGGCAGAGAACCGGAAGGCGCCGGGGCGGCGCAGGACCTGGGCGTAGGTGCCGAACACGACAGGGTCTCCATACGGATAGCGCTGGCGGCCGGCAACCAGTCTTCAAGCCTCACCGTCCGGCTTGCTCACCCTAGGCGGTGGGTCCGACAGCGGCGACGAGTTTGCTGGCGGCCGTCATTGGCGGGAGTTGTGTCAGGCGAAACACGAAGCCGCCTCGCAGTGGGTCCACCTACCCGGCCGACCCACCGCCGCACCGCCTCAGACACCAGCTCGCCGCTTCCTGACGGACCCGCGATA
>JBBQJM010000276.1:0-6037 GCA_038325895.1 Mycobacteriales bacterium | reverse complement strand
CCGGGCTCGTGTAGCCCGGGGTCGACAACCTGTCCGGCTCCGGCGATCACCTGAGGTGTGACCCGCGCGTCCCGAGGGTGTGACCCCACCGGTGCCGGCCGGGCGGTAACGTCAAGGAGCGGGATCCCACACGGCTGCGGTCCCGTCCGGCGTGGGCGCGGAAGCGTTGCGTCGCTTCGGTCGGTGAAACTGCCGGTGGCTTGGAGGAGGACACGTGTCGGAGCTGCGCCCGCCGACGCGGCTCGGGCGGATCACCTCCCCCGACGACCTCAGAGCCCTGTCACCTGCGGAGCTCGCCGCGTTGTCCGCAGAGATCAGGGAATTCCTGGTCGAGCAGGTATCCAAGCGGGGCGGGCACCTCGGGCCCAATCTCGGCGTGGTCGAACTGACCCTGGCCCTGCACCGCGTCTTCCACTCGCCCTCGGACCCGATCGTGTTCGACACCGGGCATCAGGCCTACGTGCACAAGATCGTCACCGGCCGTGCCGACCAATTCGACCGGTTGCGCACCAGGGGCGGGTTGTCCGGCTACCCGAGCCGGGCCGAGTCGCCGCACGACTGGATCGAGAATTCACACGCCTCGACGTCACTGTCCTACGCCGACGGCCTGGCCAAGGCGTTCGCGCTACGCGGCGAGACCGATCGCACCGTGGTCGCCGTCGTCGGCGACGGGGCACTCACCGGCGGGATGGCGTGGGAGGCGCTGAACAACATCGCGGCCGGGCACGATCGGCCCCTGGTGATCGTGCTGAACGACAACGGACGGTCCTACGCTCCGACCGCCGGCGGTATGGCGCAGCGGATGGCCGCCATGCGACTGCAGCCGGGCTACGAGCGTCTGCTCGGTCAGGTGAAGGCGACCCTGCCGAAGGCTCCCGTCGTTGGACGACCGCTCTACTCGGCCCTGCACGCCGCCAAGACCGCGATCAAGGACTGGCTGCTGCCGCAGACCATGTTCGCCGATCTCGGACTGAAATACCTAGGCCCCGTCGACGGTCACGACATTGCCGCACTGGAGGTGGCGTTGCGTCGCGCACGCGACTTCCGCGGGCCGGTGCTGGTGCATTGCGTCACCCGCAAGGGCCAGGGCTATCACCCCGCGGAATCCGACGACGCCGAGCAGATGCATTCACCTCCGGCGTTCGACCCGGTCACCGGCAAGCCGCGCGCCGTCGCGACCGCCACCTGGACGCATGTGTTCGGACGGGAGATGGTGCTGGCCGGCGCGGAACGTCCCGACGTGGTCGCGATCACCGCGGCGATGTGCGGGCCGACCGGTCTGGTGCCCTTCGCGACCGCGTTCCCGGGACGGGTGTTCGACGTCGGCATCGCCGAACAGCACGCTCTCACCTCTGCGGCCGGCCTGGCCATGGGCGGCATGCACCCCGTCGTCGCCGTCTACGCCACCTTCCTCAATCGGGCCTTCGACCAGCTGCTGATGGACTGCGCGCTGCATCGGCTCGGGGTGACCGTCGTGCTGGATCGGGCCGGCGTCACCGGCGAGGACGGCCCGAGTCACCATGGCATGTGGGACATGTCGCTGGCGGCGATCGTCCCCGGGTTACGGCTGGCGGCTCCGCGCGACGCTGGCACCCTGGCCGAGGAACTGGCCGAGGCGCTGGCCATCTCCGACGGCCCGACCGTACTGCGATTCCCGAAAGGCGCTGTGCCCGAGAACATCCCGGCGGTTCGTCGATTCCGGATCGCCGAGTCCACGGACAATGGGGCGGCTACTGTCGCTCTGCCGTCACGGTTCTCGGGCGTAGATGTGCTGGCCGAACCGGCGCCCGGCGGTGACCGCGATGTGCTGCTGGTGGCCGTTGGGGCGTTCGGTCGTCTGGCCGTCGAGGCCGCGAAACTCCTTGCCGCGCAGGGCATCGGGGTGACCGTCGTCGATCCGCGCTGGGCGCTGCCGGTGCCTTCTGAAATCGCTGCGCTCGCGTCCGATCACCAGTTGGTGGTGACGGTGGAGGACGGCGGTCGGTCCGGAGGTGTCGGTGCCGCGGTCACCGATCGGCTCTCCGGGAGCGGTATTCCGGTCAGGGTGCTGGCTATTCCACAGGAATTCCTGGAACCAGGCGCGCGCGCCGAGTTGCTCGCGGACCTGGGACTGACCGCGAAGGCGGTGGCCAGGGGAATCACCGAGCAGATCGCCCGGCAGACCCCCGATCCCGGATCGGGACGGAGCACCACCCCGCTGGCCGGCGGCCGCGACCCGGCAGCCGACGGCTGAGAGCTCTCAGCAGGTAAGGGGTTTTGCGCGATGCGGGTGCTGGTGGTGGAGGATGCCCGGCGGCTGGCCGATGCCATCGCCCGCGGTTTGCGCGCCGAAGGCATGGCCGTCGATGTCGCCTACGACGGTGCCGAGGGCCATCAGAAGGCGACCTTCACCCGATATGACGTGGTGGTGCTGGATCGGGATCTGCCCGAGATGCACGGCGACGACGTGCTTGCCGAGATCGTGGCCGCGGGATCCACGACCAGGGTGCTGATGCTGACCGCGTCGGCGGGCATCGACGACCGGGTGGACGGCCTCTCGCTCGGCGCCGACGACTACCTGTCGAAACCGTTCGCCTTTCCCGAACTCGTTGCCAGGGTGCGTGCCCTCGGTCGGCGGGCTACTCCGGCGGTGCCACCGGTGCTGCGCGCCGGTGATCTGGAACTGGACCCCGCGCGGCGCACCGTCTCCCGGGCCGGCCGCCCGATCGAGTTGACCCGCAAGGAGTTCGGTGTCCTCGAGGTGCTGCTGGGAGCCGCCGGATCGGTGGTGTCCAGCGAGGCGCTGCTGGAACGGGTCTGGGACGAGAACGCCGATCCGTTCACCACCACCGTGCGGGTGACCGTGATGACCCTGCGGCGCAAGCTCGGTGAGCCCGGCCTGATCGACACGGTGGTCGGCGCCGGGTACCGGCTGTCGAGCGCGTCGAGCGCGTCGAGCGCGTCGAGCGCGTCGAGTGCGGCGAGCACGGCTAGCGCGGCGGGCACGGCGGGCACGGCGGGCACGGCGGAATGACCGGCGGCGCAATGACCCCAGCCGGATGACGGACAGCTCCGGGATACCGGCTGCCGCCGAACACATTTCGGACGCTCCCACCCGCCCCACCCCGGTGCGCCGGGGTCTGCGGATGCGCCTGACGCTGCTGTCGACCGCACTGCTGGCGTTGATCGGCGGACTGCTGCTTGCGCTGTCGTACCTGCTCGTCGGCCGGGTGATCGCGGCCCTTCCGCAGTTCCCGCCCGGCACCCAGGTACAGGTCGGCGACGAGGTGATGGACGCTTCTCAGGCGGCCCTGCAGATTGCGGCGCAAGGCCGTCAGACAGTGCTCCTTGTCGGCCTCATCGCGTTCCCGTTGCAGGTGCTGGCGGGTGCGCTGCTGTCCTGGGTGCTGATCGGACGGACGCTTCGGCCGCTGGACACGCTCACGAGGGCCACCCGGGCGCTGTCGGAATCCTCGCTCGACCAGCGGATCCATCTGGCCGGACCGCGGGATGAGGTCGCAGAACTGGCCGACACGTTCGACGACATGCTCGCCCGGCTGCAGGCCGCGTTCGAGGCCGAACGCAGGTTCGTGGCCAATGCCTCGCACGAGTTGCGCACGCCGCTGGCGGTGATCCGGACCGAGGTGGACGTCACGCTGGCCGACCCGTCCACCGACGTCGAGGACATGCGGCGGATGGGGCTGATCGTGCTGGAGGCGACCGACCGGGCCGATCGGCTGCTCACCTCGTTGCTGGTGCTGGCCAGGACGCAGGCCAGGGGAGTGTCCGGACAACAGCCCGTCGACCTGGCCGGGATCGTCGGCCCGGCGCTGAGTGCCGTCGAGAACGAACGGGCCGAAAGGGATCTCGCCGTGACGGTCGAGGGGACCTCGGCGGTGGTGCGCGGCGATCCGGCGCTGCTGGACCGGCTGGTCGGCAACCTGGTGGAGAACGCCGTGCGGCACAACGTGAACGGCGGGTGGGTGCGGATCGGCACCGGCCCTGGGACCGGAACCGCCACCGGGGCACCCGCCGGGGCCGGCTGGCTGGAGGTGGCCTCCTCGGGGGCGGTGATCGACCCCGAGACCGTCGCCGAGCTGTTCGAGCCGTTCCGGCAGGGCCGCCGTGCCCGAACCGCGCACCGCGGCAGTGGCCTGGGCCTATCTATCGTCCGGGCGGTGGTCGCCGCGCACGGCGGCACGGTCGGCGCCACCCCGATCCCGACCGGCGGCCTCAAGGTCCGCGTCACCCTCCCCGCCGGCTGACCCCCTTTCCGGCGCGGATCATCATCGTCCGCGCGGACAAACGTGCCGGTTATGGGACTGGTGTGACAGAAGTCGCCGATTTCATGCGCGCCGAAGAAGTTGATCCGCGCCAGAAAGGGGGGCGCGCACTATGCTGCTGAGCCGATGCTGCTCAACCGCGCGACCGCCGAGGGGATCCGTGACGGGTCCGTGACGGCGGTGTTCCGGCGGTGGGAGATGCCGCGGGCGCGGCCTGGCGGGACGCAGCGCACGGTGGCCGGCGTCATCCGGTTCACCTCGGTCGAGCCGGTCGTCGGAGAGCTCACCGACGAGGACGCTCGGTGGGCTGGACTGCCGTCCGTGCAGGCGCTGCGCAATGCCGACCGCGGGAACCGGGACGGCCGGCTGTACAGGATCGGAGTCACCTTCGACCGCCCCGACGAGCGAGTGTCTCTGCGCGAGCAGCTCCCGTCCGCGGCCGACGTGACGGCCATCGACGACGCCCTCGACCGGCTGGACCGCGGTCGGCGCACCGGACCATGGACCCGAGAGATCCTGCAGCTCATCGCATCCCGTCCCGCAATCCGCGCCCCGCACCTTGCCGAATCGCTGGGCCGAGACACGAGGCCGTTCAAGGCGGACGTCCGCGAGCTCAAGGAACTCGGGCTGACCCACAGCCTGGAAGTGGGGTACGAGCTGTCCGCACGCGGGCGGGCGTACCTGGAGCGCGCGGTCGCCGACCAGACCCGACCCGACCCGACGTGACCCGACCCGACCTGAATTGACATGATCTGACAAGAGCCGACCGAACCGGAGACTCCATGCATCCCAACACCACCGCGGTCGCAACGGCCCTCGCCCAGGCCGGTGCCGGCGGCGAAGTACGGGAGCTCACCGAATCCGCACGCACCGCCGCGGAGGCAGCCTCCGCGCTGGACTGTGACGTCGCGGCGATCGCGAACAGCTTGGTGTTCATGGCGGACGGCGAGCCCGTGCTGATCCTGACCAGCGGCGGTCACCGCGTCGACACGGGCTATGTGGCAGCAGAACTCGGTGTCCACGTGCTACGCAGAGCCACTCCCGAACAGGTCAGGGCGGCGACCGGGCAGCCCATCGGCGGCGTTGCGCCGGTCGGCCACCCGCATCCGGTTCGCACCCTCGTCGACACGGCGCTGGCGGCCTACCCCGTGGTCTGGGCCGCCGGCGGGACGCCGCACACGGTGTTTCCGACCAGCAATGCCGAGCTGCTGCGTATCTGTGCTGCGGAGCCCGTCACGGTGACCGCCGACGAGAGCGAATCCACCGGCTGACCAGCCAGGAGGGGGGCGGTGCCGGCCGACCCCCGTCCCCGCCTTAGATCACAGCGGCAGCGTGGCCACCCCGGCCGGAGCGAACCGGCGACCCACCGCGCGTTCGGAGACACCCTCCCGATCCAGATAGGGGGTGATGCCGCCGAGCCAGAACGGCCAGCCGCCACCGGTGATCACCGCCAGGTCGAGGTCGGCGGCGTCGGCCACCACACCCTCGTCCAGAATCAGCCGGGCCTCCTCGGCCAGCGCGCGCAGCGCGCGTTCCCGCACCTGCTCCGCGGTGGACGGCCGATCACCCTGCACCAGCAGCGCGGCGATTTCCGGGTCGAGGATCTGCCGGCCCTGGTCGTCCCAGGACAGCAGCGTCCGGTGGCCGGCGTCGGCGATGCGGCGCAGGTTCTCCGACACCGGGAAACGATCCCCGAAGGAGTCGTGCAGCGTCTCCGCGACGTGCACGCCGACGGACGGACCGGTCAGCTGCACCAGCATCAGCGGGCTCATCGG
>JBBQJM010000275.1:0-6045 GCA_038325895.1 Mycobacteriales bacterium | reverse complement strand
GGACGCGGACCCGCGCTTGCGGGCCAACGGTTCGGTGGTCCGCCTGGTCATCACCCGGGGCACCCCACCGCGTGTGGAGGGTTGCCGTCCAGCAAGCCGGGGCTGTTGCTGGAACTCATGACCTTGGCCGTGAGTGTAGCGGTCGGTGCGCGTTGACGCGTCCGGTCCGGGTCGCTCAACCCGCCCGCAGGAGCGTCGAACGGCGACCTGTCGCACAGAGGTGACCAGTCCTCACGCGCGACGATTCTTCGTCCACACCACCGCGGCCGGCAACGCCGGCGGCAGGAAGATCAACAATGCGGCCGGCAGTTGGCTGAGCACGCTCTCACTCGATTGAGTGACGCCGAACCAGACATAGCCGACGGTGACGACCAGCCAGATGACGATGAAGGCCAGGGACACCCGCGCGGCTGCCCGTCGCCCGGCCTTCTGGGTGGACAGCAGCAACAGGAACAGCAGGACGAATCCAGCGACCAGGAAAACGGCGACCCACATGACGACTCTCCTCGACCCCTCGGCAGGGCGGCTGCTCCCGACTGTACGAGCGACGGACGTCACAGGTCGCCGGATCGGCGGATCGCTCGGCGCGGCCGGGTCAGAGGTCGGTCACCACGCCGACGACCAACACGGTGTTGAGCGCAACAATGGCGACGGTGATCAACCAACCGATCGTCCTGGTCAGCGCGCCATTGACCTCCAGGCCCATCAGCTCGCGGTTCGAGGTCAGCACCAGCAACGGGATGAGCACGAAGGGCAGCCCGAACGAGAGCAGCACCTGGGAGAGGACAAGCACGCTGGTGGGATCCGCGCCGACCGCCAGCACGATCAGCGCGGGGATCAGCGTGACGGCGCGCCTGGCCAGCAGATTCACCCGGCGACGGAGCAGTCCCTCCATGATGACGCCGCCCGCGTAACACCCCACCGACGTCGAAGCCAGTCCGGATGCCAGCAGGCCGACCGCGAACAGGACACCCACGACCGGTCCCAGCGCAGCCGTGACCGAGGCGTGGGCGCCCTCGATGGTGTCCACGCCGTCCTGGCCCCGCAGCCCGGACGCGGCAACCAGCAGCATGGAGATGTTGACGGTGCCGGCCAGCACCATGGCGACGCAGACGTCGGTCCGGGTCGCCGAGATCAACCTGCGACGCTGCGGTCCGGGCGGCACGACGCCGAACCGATCACGGGTCAGGGCGGAATGCAGGTAGACCACATGCGGCATCACGGTGGCGCCCAGCATCGCGGTGGCCAGCAGCACCGAGTCCAGGCCGTCGAATCGGGGTATCAGCCCGGCGGCGACATCCGCCGCCGAGGGCGGGGCGACGAACAACCCGGCCAGGAAACCCACCGCGATGACCGCCAGCAAACCCGTGATGACCCGCTCGAAAGGCTGTTGGCCGCGCCGGTTCTGGATCGCCAGCAGGGCCAACGACACCAGCCCCGCGATCAACCCCCCGAGCAACAGTGGAAGGTCGAACAGCAGGTACAGGGCGATCGCCCCGCCGATCACCTCCGCGAGGTCGGTGGCCATCGCCACCGCCTCAGCCTGCAGCCAGTAGGCCAGCCGCGACGGGGTGCTCAGCCTGTCGCCGACCAGTTCCGGGAGCGACGCGCCGGTCGCCAACCCGAGCTTGGCGGACAGGTACTGCACGACACCGGCCGACGCCGTCGCCACCACCAGCACCCAGACCAGCAGGTAGCCATACCTTGCCCCTGCCTGCAGGTTCGCCGCGACGTTCCCCGGATCGACATAGGCCACGGCGGCGACGAAGGCGGGGCCCAGCAGCGTGATCCGGCCGCCGAACCGGCGGCGCGGACGCGTGGCATCGGCATCGGCAGTCTCGGCGCCGTCGGCGGCACGGCTGTCGCTCACCCCTCGATGGTCATCCATGGACCGATGCCTGTCACAGCAGGGTGCGCAACGCCACACGATCCACCTCGGACGTCTGTCCCTGCTCTCCGATCTCACCCGCTCGATCACGCCCTCACCGCGCACCCACCAAACGCGAGGCAGTACGTTGAGTCCGGTCGGGACACCGTGATGCTTGGCTGCCGCGCATTGCGGCTCCCGGACCGTATCGAAAAGGGACCCCGTGATCATCCGACGGGCGCGGACGCAGAGGGCTCGCGAAGCCTTGGCCGACGAGCTCATCGCGACCGAAATCAGCCGCCGGGAGAACCCTGAGGTGATAGGCCCGTGGGTGTCCATGCACCGACCTGGGACCATCTGCGCCCAGATCTGGCATGGACCGCCAACGGACAGAGAGTTGGTCGCGATACAGGTTCGACCTTCCTACATGGTGGGCCGTTGGTTCGACCCCGGACGCGCCTGACCGCGCCAGATGGCCATTTCCCGTCGAGCCGGCGAGCCATCCGCAGCGAGCCCGCGACGATCGGGATCCCACGTATGGGGGTCGGCGGTGACCGCAGGCAACAGTGGGTTCACCTGACAGTGACGAAATTCGCGATTGATTCACTACGTTGATCGGACCGTACCCGTTCGGGGGATCCCGGCGACTCTCTGTTGCCCCCAGACTGCTGACGCGGGCCCGACCATCCCCCCCAGGTCGGGAGTCCGCAGATACGCCTGGCGGGCGCCTTGGTCACCGGACGCCGCCAGGCGTATCGCCCGGCCGACCAATCGCGGTACTCGCAACACACCCGGGCGAGTGCTTCATTCCCCGGCCCGGCCCACCGCCGGTCTGGTACTCGCTGACCCTGGTCTCGAAGCGACACTTCTTCGTGCGATCATCCCCGGATGGCCGACCTTCCTGCCTGCTTGCCCATCGCCCGCACCCCCGATCCCGCGGCAGCGCCCCCGGCACGTTGGGGCGTACTGGCCCCTGGGCGGATCGCCGGCGCCTTCGTCGACGCGCTTCTCACCAACACCCGCCAGCGACTGGTCGCCGTCGGGTCCCGATCAGCCGACCGGGCAGCGGAGTTCGCCAGGACGTACGGCGCGGAACGGTCCTACGACTCGTACGAGCAATTGGTGGCCGATCCCGAGGTCGACGTGGTGTACGTGGCATCCCCGCACAGCGAGCATCGCGCCCAGGCGCTGCTGGCCATCGCCGCGGGCAAGCACGTACTGGTCGAAAAGGCGTTCTGTCGCAACGCGGTCGAGGCCCGCGAGGTGGTGCAGGCGGCGCGGGCCGCCGGGGTGCTGGTGATGGAGGCAATGTGGACCCGTTTCCTGCCGCAGACCGACGTGCTGCGGCAACTGCTGGCCGACGGTGTGCTGGGTGAGGTGATCACGGTGCTCGCGGACCACGGCCAGTCCTTCGCCCCCGACCCGTCAGGCCGCCTGTTCAACCCCGCGCTGGCCGGCGGCGCGCTGCTCGATCTGGGGATCTATCCGCTGTCGTTCGCGTCGTTCGTGCTGGGTGAACCCGACCTGGTGATCGCCGCCGGTCGGCTGACCGACACAGGCGTCGACGGCCAAGTGTCCATCACCCTGGGCCGCGGCGCCGCGCAGGCCTGCCTCAACACCACATTGTGGGCGAGAACGCCCACTGCTGCGTCGATTTCGGGCACCGTTGCCAGGGTTGAACTCTCTGGCCCGTTCTATGCACCGGGTGTGCTGACGCTGACCGGGCCCGATGAGCAGCAGCTGGTGCGGGCTCCCGATCCCGTCACCGGACACCAGGGGCTGTGCTACGAGGCCGCCCACCTGGCCACCCTGGTCGCGAACGGCGCGACCGAATCACCGCTGCTGCCCGCCGAGGAGACCATCGGCATTCTGTCGATCATCGACGAGATCCGCCGGCAGATCGGGGTCTCGTACCCCGGCGAGTGACCCCCGGCGACCGGGCGCATCGTCGGCCATTCGTGTGACGGGCGGAAACACCTTGCCTGCTCGACGACACCGAGGCCTACCTGCACACCGCGGTCGCCGCCGGCATCGTCCGGCCCACCGCCGCCGACGAGCGCAGTAGGGCCGAAATGCTGGCCGCCTTCAAGCTCGGTGCCCAACTGCTGGCCCGCTACCTGTTGCCACCGTCGCACACGGGACCACCCGTGCTCGCGATCGCCGAACGGTTCACCCTGCCCGCGCTGGAACTGTTCTCCCACGGCATGTACATGACCGGGGACTACCTGGACGCGTACCTCGCCCAACAGAGGGCCAGCAACCCCTCCCCCGCCGCCGACGGCGGCATCCCGAAAGGCCAAGGAGCAGGACGACCACCAGCAGCTCCAGGACAACAGCCATCGACGTCACCGGACTGATCAAGACATTCGGCAAGGTCAGGGCCCTCGACGGCCTGAACCTGTCGGTCGAGACTGGCGAGGTGCACGGGTTTCTCGGTCCGAATGGGGCCGGAAAGTCCACCACCATCAAGGTTCTGCTCGGTCAACTGCGCGCGGACCGCGGCTCGGCCACCCTGTTCGGCGGAAACCCCTGGCGCGACGCCGTTGAGCTGCACCGCCGACTCGCCTACGTCCCGGGCAATGTCAATGTCTGGCCGAACCTGTCCGGTGGCGAGGTGATGGACCTGCTCGCCCGGCTGCGCGGCGGGATGGACAGCCGTCGACGGGACGAGTTGCTCGAGCGTTTCGAGCTCGATCCACGGAAGGAGGGTCGCGCCTACTCCAAGGGCAACCGGCAGAAGGTCGCCATCGTCGCGGCACTCGCATCCGATGTCGAATTGTTGATCATGGACGAGCCGACCACAGGGCTGGATCCGTTGATGGAGGCCGTATTTTCAGGATTGCATCAACGCCGAGCGTCAGCGCGGCCGGGCCGTGCTGCTGTCCAGCCACATCCTGTCCGAGGTGGAGGCTCTCTGCGACCGGGTCAGCATCATCCGGTCCGGCGCGGTCGTCGAAACCGGCACCCTGTCCGGCCTTCGGCATCTCACCCGCACCACCATCGCGGCCGAATTGGACACGATTCCCGACGCGCTCCGCTCGGCCCTCGGCGTGCACGACCTCGCCGTCGAGGGATCGAGGGTGCACTTCGACGTCGACACCGCCGAGACCGACGCTGCCATGCGGATTCTCGTCGCCGGCCGGATCCGCAGCCTGTCCGCCACTCCGCCGACGCTGGAGGAGTTGTTCCTGCGGCACTACGGATCCGCTGACGAGCAGCACGACGGGAAACAGCCGGGACGCCACAAAGCCCGGATCGGCGCGCAGGAAACGGCGGCCGCGCGATGAGCACTCTCGCCTCCACGCCGACGGCAGACGTCCGAACGCCCGACACAGCTATGCCGGCACGGGATCGCTGATCGGATTGACCCTGCGCCGGGAACGAATGCCGCTACTGGTCTGGGTGGTGGGGATCGCCGCGGTTGCCGCCTCCACCTTCTCGGCGTTCGTCTCGCTGTACCCGACCGAGTTCGAACGGGAGACGCCGGCGCTCAGCGTCGCCGCAAACCCGGCGTTCCTGGCGGCCGGTCGGACCTGCTGGCGTCGTCGGTTGTCGGCAGGGCGGCCCCGCTGGCCGTAGCAGTCACCGTCGCGACCGGCACCAGTGTCGTCATCGGAATCCTCGTGGCCGCCGCCGGTATCAAGAACGGCTGGCCGGTGCCCGGCTCGATCACGCTCGGTGCCTCACTGGCCGGCTGCGGCCTTGTCTATGCCGGGGTGGCAGCAGTCGCCGTGCAGCTGGTCGAGAACGCCCGCACCGCCACGGCGCTGTCGGCAGCAGTGCTGGCCATCGGCTTCGGCCTGCGGGGGGCCATCGGCGACGTGAGCGCGGGCGCCAGCGCCTTGAGCTGGTTGAGCCCGCAGGGCTGGGCGCAACACGTCCGCGCCTACGGCGAGGACAACTGGCTAAACAGCAACCCGCAGTTGCACGACGTGCTGGCCAAGCTCGGGGGCGCGGGAGAGTTGACCGAGACGTTCCTGGCCGCCATCGGCACTCTCGGCGGCCTGGCGGTCGGCGGGTACGCAATCTCGGCCGCCCTGCCGACAACCGACGACGCCAGCAGGTCCGACCGGCCGGATTCCTCTTCGGCCCTGGTTCGGCGGACCACCGTGACGATCGCCATCAGCCCGATCAACGTGCTGCCGAGAACCCCGATACGCCGAGCGGTCAAGCCGCCG
>JBBQJM010000274.1:0-6048 GCA_038325895.1 Mycobacteriales bacterium | reverse complement strand
CTGAACTGAGCTGAACTAAGGCACGCGCCTGCTGCAGCGCCTGCTGTCGCCCGGCGAAGCGGGCGGCAGAACGGGCAGCGTGATCGAGATCGTGGTGATGCAGGCGCTCACCCCCCACGCCGGCGGCGACACCCCGAGTGCGCAGGCGCCACGGGAACGAGCGCCTACCCCGGCCGAGCCGGGCTACGTTCAGGTGTTCGTCGGTGAGGGACCACCGATGGCGTCCTTGCTGACAGCAGTCGCCAGCCGCGGACCGAGTGGGACTACGTTCGTCGACCCCTGGCCGCCTGTACCCATGACGGGTCCCCACGTGACGGTCGCACCCCCGTCGGACAGGCCACCGCCTCAAGAACTGGCCGAGTGGCGAACCCTCGACTGCACCGCATCCCTCCTTCCCCGGCGACCATTTCCCGGCTCCCTCACCACATCCCGATCGGCCGGGTCACCACCTCAATCACCACATGTGGTGATGTCGGCTCACCACATCGGCTTCTACCTTTCGATCACACCACCAAAACGGCCGGGAGATCCATCCGGGTAGGTAACAGCGGAGGGAGCACGATGAGCGAAATATCGACCGCCAACGAGGCCGGACGGTACGAAATCCGCCTCAAGGGGCACCTCGACAACCGCTGGGCCACCTGGTTCGACGGTCTGACCCTCACCACAAACAGCGACGGCACCACCACCATCCATGGCATGGTCGTTGACCAGTCCGCGTTGCACGGCCTGCTCCAGAAAGTGCGCGACATAGGCCTGCCGCTGATGTCAGTCACCCGAGTCGAACCGATGCCAACGGCGCCGCCGGCCAGCCCGGTGTAAAGCCCGAATTACGTTGCCCCTGCGGAGCAGTGTTGCCCACCAGCGAGCCCGCTCACTCAGTAATTCACCAAAGGAGAACGACATGTCCACCACCGAACCAACCATGAAGCCCACAACAACACGAGTTCCGATGAGCTCGCTGCGGAAGACCTCGCTCACCGCGGGTGTGTTCTACCTGATCACCTTCGTCTCGATCCCGACCCTGTTCCTGTACAGCGCGGTGAAGGAAGCGAACTACATCGTCGGCTCCGGCCCGGACACTCAGGTCCTCATCGGCGGTCTCCTGGAAATCATCGTGGCCCTCGCCGGCATCGGCACCGCCGTCACGTTGTACCCGGTGATCAAGAGGCAGAACCAAGGGGTCGCGCTCGGCTTCGTCGCCGTCCGGACCCTGGAAGCCGCCACCATCTTCGCCGGCGTCGTGAGCCTGCTCTCCATCGTGAGCCTGCGACAGGCCGGGGTCGGTCCGGATGCGCTGTTCACCGGCCAGGCGCTGGCCGCCGGATACAACAAGACGTTTCTTCTCGGACAAGCACTCCTGCCGGGCATCAACGCCGTGCTGCTGGGCTCCCTGATGTACAAATCCGGCCTTGTCCCCCGGTGGCTTCCCACGCTGGGTCTCATCGGAGCACCCATCATCTTCGCCTCCGTCATCGCGAAATACTTCGGCGTCTACAACGAGCTGTCCCCGTTGTCCGGGCTCGCCGCCCTCCCGATCGCGGTGTGGGAGTTCTCTCTCGGCGTCTACCTGACCGTCAAAGGTTTCAAGCCCTGCGCCATCACCGCCGAAATGACCGAAGAAGCCACCCCTCCCGCCAACAGCGTCGCCTGACTTCTCAAGAGTCATGTCGGTGCACTCCCAAGACCAACACGCACTACCTCCTGCCATCCCTTTCCCGCTCGCAGCCATCCCGCCAGCATTACGGCAGCCGATGCCCGGCTGCCGAAGTGGGACGCGAAGCTCCGGTAATTCCGCCATCATCACGACAGCCGATGCCCGGATGCCGATGGCGGTTCAGCCCGGCATATAGGAGAGGCGAACCCGAGAACGCAGTGACGGCGGAGCGCACACGGCCTCGGCCGCCGGACGCAGCCACAGGTTCCGACTGATCCGGTTCCTGCGCGGCAATGTCGCCACAAGTGGTGTTCTCGCCGACCACATCGATTTGGTCACCGTAATCCCAAGCTCCGAGCGGAAGCCACCCGCTGCACCAGATGCCCGCAGCCATGGCACCTCGAAGGCGGTGCATGTCATCCACCAATGCCTGAAAGGCAAACACCATGATCGAAGTAGAGAATCTCAGCAAACGATACGGCAACAAGCTCGCCGTGAATGGGTTGAATTTCGTGGTGCAACCCGGAATCGTCACCGGGTTCCTCGGCCCGAACGGTTCCGGGAAATCCACCACGATGCGGATGATCGCCGGGCTCGACCAACCCACCGCCGGCCGGGTCACCGTGAACGGCGGCGACTACCGGACCTCAGCCGCCCCGATGGCCGAACTCGGGGTGCTGCTGGAGGCCAAGGCGGTACACACCGGTCGATCCGCCCGCAACCACCTCCTTGCCCTGGCCCAGACCAACGGCATCAAGACCCGCCGGGTCGACGCGGTGATCGACATCGTCGGCCTGCGCGACGTCGCCGGCAAACGGGTCGGCGGATTCTCCCTCGGCATGGGTCAACGCCTCGGCGTTGCTTCGGCCCTGCTGGGTAACCCGCAGACAGTGGTCCTGGACGAACCGGTCAACGGCCTTGACCCGGAAGGGGTGCGGTGGATGCGGACCATGCTCAAAGATCTTGCCGCGGCCGGCCACACCGTGTTCGTGTCCTCCCACTTGATGAGCGAAATGGCCCAGACCGCAACGCGTCTGGTCGTCATCGGCCGGGGACGGCTGATCGCCGACACTACCGTCGATGAGTTCGTCGCCCGCGCCTCGAACCATTCAGTCACCGTACGCACCCCGGAAGCCGCCCGGCTCCGCGAGCTTCTCATCGGCCCAGATGTCACAGTCATCGCGGCCGACATCGGCCAACCCGACGTGCTGGGCGTCGACGGCCTGACCGCCGAACACATCGGCACCATCGCCTGGCAGAACCAGATACCCATTTTCGAACTGACCGTCCAACAGGCCTCACTGGAAGAAGCATTCATGACACTGACCAACGACTCCGTCGAATACCGCTCCACCGAGATCCCGGCCACCCAGATCGCCGACACCGCGGCGGTGACGCCATGACCGACACCCTGGCCCCCATATCGGCGACCAGCTCCGCTAGCCCCCGGCTGCGGGTCACCGGGCCGCGGGTCGTGCTGTCCGAATGGACCAAGTTCCGATCCCTGCGGTCCACCCTCTACACGTTGTTGATGGCTGTCGTCTTCATGGTCGGTCTCGGTGCCCTGATCTCGGCCATCACCGCGAATCAGCCCGGTGGCCTGGAGCCCGGCCAATCCGCGATCTCGGCGTCGCTGTCCGGCATCTTCTTCGCGCAGTTGGCGATTGGTGTGCTGGGAGTGCTGTTGATCAGCGGTGAGTACAGCACCGGCATGATCCGCTCATCTCTGACGGTGGTGCCCCGTCGGCTGCCGGTGCTGTTCGGGAAATTGGCGGTGTTCGCCGGCGTGGTGTTCCTCACCATGCTGGTCGCCAGTTTCGCGGCGTTCTTCGTAGGCCAGGCTCTGCTCAGCGCGCAGGATCTGGACGCGTCGTTGTCCGACCCGAATGCGCTGCGGGCGGTCGTCGGCGCGGCGTTGTACGTGACCGTGGCCGGTATGACAGCCCTGGCGTTGGGGGCGTTGCTGCGGAACACCGCCGCGGCGATCACCACCTTCGTTGCGGTGTTCTTCGTCATCCCGACGCTGACGCTCCTGCTGCCCGCCTCGTTGACCGACCACTTTGTGCAGTACCTGCCCTCCAACCTCGGCGGAGAGTTGACCGGCGGCAGTTCCGGTTTGCCCCACGCGTTGGGCCCCTGGACCGGATTCGGCGTGCTGTGCGGTTACGCCGCCATCGTGATCGGGATCGCCGCCTGGCGGCTACGCCGCGTCGACGCCTGAACCGAGCGCAACGCAGACCGGGATCAACGCGTCGGGATGAATGATGATCCCTCGCGTTGGCCCGGTCCCGCCTGGCATTCCTACAGTTCGGCTAGCGCCTGGCCTGGGTCGACCCGGGCCAGGCGGTGAGCCAGGACCTCGCGGTAGCGAGCCAGGTTCTGGCTGTGGCCTTTCCATGAGCGGTGTACACCGCACACCCCACATCTTGGTTAGTGAAGGAGTCGAAATGAGCGTTGAGAGAAAGAATGCGGTCGCCGCCGGCGAAGCTGATAGCACCCCGAGAGACCTGATGAAAGCGATCGTGCAGGACCGTTTCGGGCCGCCCGACACCCTTCGGATGGTAGATACCGAGAAACCCGAGATCGGTTCAGGAGACGTGCTTCTCAAGGTACACGCCGCCGCGGTCAACCCTTACGATTGGCACATGCTGCGCGGTGACCCGCGCGTCGCCCGCCTGATGGGCGGCGTCGGCCTGACCAAGCCGAAGGCCCGGATCGCGGGCGTCGACGTCGCCGGACGAGTCCATGACGTCGGCGCCGACGTGCACGGCCTGCGGCGAGGTGATGAGGTCTTCGGCTTCGCCCGAGGCTCCTTCGCCGAGTTCGCCGCCGCCGACGCCGCCCTGGTGGTGCCCAAGCCGGCGGCGCTGTCATTCCAGGAGGCGGCGGCGCTGCCGATGGCGGCCGTGACCGCCCTGCACGCGATCCGGGACCGTGGCCACGTGCAACCCGGGCAGCGGGTACTGGTGAACGGCGCCGCCGGCGGGGTCGGGACGTTCGCCGTCCAGATCGCGACCGCGCTCGGCGCCGAGGTCACCGGCGTGTGCAGCGCCCGGAACACCGAAATGGTGCGGTCGATCGGCGCCAACCACGTGATCGACTACGCGTCGGACGACTTCGCCGACGGAACAATTGGATTCGACGTCATCCTGGACAACGTCGGAAACCGAACGATCCGCGATCTCCGCCGCGCCGCAACACCCACCGGGATCGTGATCGTCAACGGTGGCGGATCACCCGGTCACATCATCGGCGCGGTCGGCAGCATCCTCCGTGCGGCCATCGTCAACCTGTTCGTCCGCCAGCAGATCACGATGGTCCCGACCACCTGGAGCCGGGACGACCTGCTCGCCGTGACCGAACTGGTCGACACCGGCACCCTCCGACCCGTCATCGACCGAACCTACCCACTGGCCGACACTGCGGCGGGACTGCGACACGTCGAAGCAGGACATACGCGCGGCAAGGTCGTCATCGCGGTCGGGTGAGAAGCGCGACGGCGCCGACGAGCAGTACGACAGTCGATGCCCCGGATGCCGATGGCGTCCAGGGGAGCACCCAGTAGGGCCGAGCAACGCAACCGGTTTCCTGACGCGGTAAAGATTTCAGACCGGCCGGCCGATTGGCCCGGGCCGCGGACCCGGGGCCTCCACAGCACGACGCCAGACACGGTTTTCGCCAAACACATGGAAGCGGGAGATCCCGAGACCTGGTGATCACGGTCGCGCTTTCTCTGTTGGCTCGGCGGGCGAAAGCTGGATACCGATGACGGGAGGAGGAATCGTCATCAAGGATTCCGATGAGGGTTGGTAAATCCTGCTGATGATCTGCATCATCACAGGGACGAGGAACCTTGCGGCGCGGACGAACGGCCGCTCCCAGCGTGGTCACGGCGACTGGTTCATCGGCGGGGCGCCGGATTGGCGTTCGCCCACGCTCGACTGGTGACCAGTGTCACCGGCGATTCTTGAATCTGCCGACCATCTCAAGGCAAAGAAAGAGCAGGTGGCAATGTTCGCTGCCCCAATCACCGACGTACTCACAGGCACCGCCGATCACCGACCCGATGGCTTCGGCGCGCTCCGTTTGATAGGCGCAGAAGCCTGCCCGCAGCGGGAATCGTCCCTCAAAGGTGTGGCTTGGGTTGTCGTGACGCGTGGTTGGAATCCGGATGGTCAGGTACAGCCAGGCGGATTCTGCTCAATCAAGGCCCGCAAAGATGTCCTGGAACATCGGCTGGTCTGGTTTGCGCGGCGGCCACGCGATGACCCAGGTCTCGCGGGCGAGTACCTTCATCCACTCCTCGTCGGTGCCTTCCGGGTCGAAGATGACCTGGCGTTGGCTTCGATGTTCCTTGATGGCCGCCAAGACCAGCTGGGCAACTGGCCTGG
>JBBQJM010000273.1:0-6060 GCA_038325895.1 Mycobacteriales bacterium | reverse complement strand
CTCGGTGGCCTTTTCGTTCGGGTACGAGAAGATCTTCGCGGTGTCGTCGTACTCGACGAGCTTGCCCGGCTGCCCCACGCCGGCGAGGTTGAAGAAAGCCGTGCGGTCCGACACCCGGGCGGCCTGCTGCATGTTGTGGGTGACAATCACGATGGTGTAGCTGGATTTCAACTCGTTGATCAGGTCCTCGATGGCCAGTGTGGAGATGGGGTCCAGCGCCGAGCAAGGCTCGTCCATCAGCAGCACGGAGGGCTCAACGGCGATCGCGCGCGCGATGCACAACCGCTGTTGCTGTCCACCCGACAGTCCTGCCCCTGGGCGGTTCAGCCGCTGCTTGACCTCTTCCCACAGGTTGGCGCCCTTCCGGGAGCGTTCGACGATGTCGTCGGTCTCGCTCTTGTTCTTGCGGGTCCCGGCGATCTTGTACCCGGCGATGACGTTGTCGTAGATCGACATGGTGGGAAACGGGTTCGCCTTCTGGAACACCATCCCGACCGTTCGGCGGACATTCACCGGGTCTACCCCGGGGCCGTACAGGTCCTCCCCGTCAAGCATCACCGAGCCGCTGACTCGGCCACCGGGAATGACCTCGTGCATCCGGTTGAGCACCCGCAGGAAAGTGGATTTGCCACAGCCCGACGGACCGATGAACGCGGTGACCGTGAGGGGCGCGATGTTGATGGACGCGCCTTCCACGGCCAGGAAGTCGCTGTAGTAGACGTTGACATCGTCAACGTCGATGCGCTTTGCCATAGCGAGTCTGCAACTTTCAGTTCGAAATGGGAGAACCGTCGCCAGATCGGGACGGCGGTTAACGGGCCTTGGGCTGGAACAGTTTCGCCAGCAGCCGGGCACCGACGTTCAAGATCAGCACCAGCAACACCAGCGTGAGTGCCGCGCCCCAGGCCCTGGCCTCGGTGAGATCGTTGGAGGTGGTGCCGGCGCGTTTGCCGAGTTGGTCCCAGACCATCATGGGCAGCGTCGCCATGTCGCCGGAGAACGGGTTGTAGCTGATCCGCGCCGTGTAGCCGACGAGCAGGATCAACGGTGCCGTCTCGCCGGCCACCCGGGCAACAGCCAGCAGCGACGCCGTGATCAGGCCCGACATGGCAGTAGGAAGAACGACTTTCAAAATCGTCCGCCACTTGGGCACACCGAGCGCGTAGGACGCCTCCCGCAGGTCCCGGGGGACGAGTTTGAGCATCTCCTCCGACGCCCGCACCGACACCGGCACCATCAGGATCGCCAGCGCGATCGAGCCGGCCGCACCGAACGGCCGCATACCGAAGCCCAGCAGAAGGAACGTGTAGACGAACAGGCCGGCCACGATGGACGGCACCCCGGTCATCACGTCGACGAAGAACGTCACCGCCCTGGCGAACTTCCCCCGCCCGTACTCGACCAGGTAGATCGCGGTGAAGATGCCGATCGGCAGGGCGATGACCGTCGCGATGCCGACGATGATCAGGGTGCCGATCAACGCTGCATAGATGCCACCGCCCTCCTGCCTGCTGGTCACCCCGTTCATCGACTTCAGGAAGAAGTCGGGGGTGAAAAGGGGGAGGCCCTTGACCGCGATGTAGCTCAGGATCAGCACCAGCGGGACGATCGCACACACAAAAGACGTGTAGATCAACGTCGTCGCGAACCGGTCCTTCGCCCGGCGACGCCCCTCCACGGAGAACGACCAGGCGGTCAGCACGATGATGAACAGGACCGCTCCGGTGAAGAACGTTGTGTACCAACCGGTCCAGCCCAGCAGGTACTTCATGCCGACGGCGATACCCCAGCCGGCGACGGCAGAGCCGTAGGGCGCCCACTTCGGCAACCGCGCCCCGACGAGGTCGGAATGAGCAGGGAGCCCAGATGCGCGATCGGGCTTTGTCGTCACAGGCGCAGACGATGCGGGGCGGCTCATGCCGTGAAGTCCTTCCTGCGGGCGATGACGATCCGGGCGATCGAGTTGACCAGCAACGTGATCACGAACAGGAACAGGCCGGCCGCAATGAGCGCGGCGATGGCGACGGGATTTCCACCGGACTCACCGAACTTGAGCGCGATCGTCGAGGCGAAGGTGTCACCACCGGGTTCGGTGATGTGCCAATTGATGACGAAGCCGGAGTTCAGCACGAGCGCGACGGCAATCGTTTCGCCCAGCGCCCGACCAAGCCCGAGCATCGCCGCCGAGATGATGCCGGCCCGGCCGAACGGCAGCACCGCGGCGCGGATCATCTCCCACTTGGTGGCGCCCAGCGCCCACGCCGCGTCGATGGTCTCTCGAGGGACCTGCAGGAAAACCTCCCGGCAGACGGCAGAGACAATCGGGACGATCATGATGGCCAGGACGATGCCGGCGATCAACAGGGACTTACCGAACTGGCTGGCGGTCGTCGCCGTCTGGTTGTCGAAGATCGGGATCCAGCCGAAGTACACCGACAGCCACTGCTGGAAGCCCTGCGTGTTCGGGATCAGGAAGTACAGGCCCCACATGCCGAAGACCAATGACGGCACGGCGGCGAGCAAGTCGACGATCGCTCCCAACGTGGTGGCGGCCCGCCGGGTGGCGTAGTTGGAGATGAACAGCGCGATGCCGATCGCGATCGGCACGCCGATCACCAACGCAATGAACGAGGACATGACGGTGCCGAAGAAGACCGCTGCCATGCCGAAGTAGGGCGGCGTGGCCTGCGGGTTCCAGGACTGCGTGGTGAAGATGTTCCCTGAGTTGTCGGTGAAGGCCGGAATCGCCTTCCAGATCAGGAAGATCGCAATGGCCGCCATGACCACCAGGAGCAGCGCACCGGACCCGGCGGCCAGTCCTCGGAACACGCTGTCGCCGAGGCGAACCGAGCTACCGGAAAGACCCCCTTCGGCCTTGCGGCCATCGGGCGTGAGGCCGCCTGCGGACCTGACGTCCTCAGCGTCGGGCTCGATGTCGCCGATCGGCAGCGCACCAGGCACTCCTTGCGCGGCGATCTCTAAGCGCTCGTCTCTTGTCGGATCTCGATCAGTCATCTTGGCCATGTGATGTCCACATCTGATGGGTTTGCTGAGCTACTGACAAGGAAGGCTTCCAGCGACTGGTGGTTGAGTCGAGACCGAACGAGTCAATTCATGCGGGACGGGCGAGATACTCCCCACCGATCATGGTCCGGCCGCGGACGAATCCTCGGCCGGACCGGCTGATCAGGAAATCGTCGAGACCGAGGCGATGACCTTGGCCTGGATCTCCGCGGGGAGCGGAGCGGCGCCAAGGTCAGAGAGCGACGTCTGACCATCGGTGGACGTGTAGCCGAGGAAGGACTTCAGCAGCGGGCCGAGATTGGCGTTGCCGGCCGAGCACACGATCTCGTAGGTGACCAGGATGACCGGGTAGGCGCCAGGAGTCTTGGTCGCGTAGTCGAGCTTCAGAGCCAGGTCCTTTCCGGTGCCGACGACTGTGGCCGCAGACACGGCTTTGCCTGCCGACTCGGCGGTGAGCTCGACTGCGCCGCCGCCGTTGTCGATCTTCGCGACGTTCAGTCCGTCGTCGAGGGCGAAGCCCCACTCCACGTAGCCGATGGAGCCGTCGGTGCTCTTGATCTGCTTGGAGACGCCGTCACTACCTTGAGCGGCGACGCCACCTGGAGCGGTCCACGACTTCGACGGGTCGAGCGTCCAGGCACCAGCGGAAGCGGCCTTGAGGTACTTGGTGAAGTTCTCGGTGGTGCCGGAGTCCTCGGCCCGGTGCACGGCCTGGATGGCCAACGCCGGCAGCGTGACACCCGAGTTCAGCGCGGCGATGGCCGGATCGTTCCAATTGTTGATGGCGCCGCTGAAGATCCCGGCAAGGACGGCGGGAGTGAGTGTGAGGCTGTCGACGCCGGAAATGTTGTAGGCCAACGCAATCGGGCCGGTGACCATCGGCAGGTTCAACGCATCGTTGCCCGAGCACCTGGTGGACTTCGCAGTGGCCGCCTGGTCCTCCTTGAGTGCTGAATCGGACCCGGCGAAGTCGACCTGGTTGGCGAGGAAGTCGGCGATGCCCTTACCCGAGCCGCCACCGCCGTAGGCATTGAGGTTCGCCTCGCACTTGCTGTTGAAGTCCGAGATCCACTGCTCCATCACCTTGCCCTGCGCGGTCGACCCGGAGGACCGGAGGCTGCCGGTGGCACAACTGAAACCCGACCCCTCAAACGTCGCGGCGGCGCCGCCCGCAGCACTGGACGCGGCCGAACTCGCATCGGACATGGCCGACGATGCCGCGGACCCTGCGGCCGACGTGGCGGACCCCGCTGGGGACGTGGTGCTCGCAGTGTTGTTGTCACTCCCGCACGCACTGAGCGTCAACGCGCCCACCGCCATCAGAGCGACGAGCCCGGACATTCGCGTGATCTTCACGCATTCCTCCATCGAAAGTAACGACTTCTCACGGGTACGGCCCCCGGTTTCGAGGGGCCAGCCACTTTGGGCCGACAACGTTGGACCGTAGGTGGGCCGGATAGACGGCAGACCCCACCCAGGTGAACGGGCGGTGAACCGCTGCTCCCAACCTCGCAGGGCGCCGCCATCACGAACCCGTCGCGGCGGCAGGTTCGGCAAAGAAGGTCTTCGGCGGCACGATCAACTGGTAGCCAATACCGCGGACCGACCGCAGCCAATCTTCACCTGGAGCGGCAGGGAACCGCCGGCGGATCCGGGCGAGATGAACGTTCAGGCTGTTGCTCGGCACCCGGGCGTCCTCGCCCCACGCGGCGGAGACAAGCTCGCGGCGGGTCACGATCTCACCGTGCCGCTCGGCCAGGAAGCGCAACAACACGAACTCCATCGCCGGAATCAGCGTCTGCACCCCGTCCACCCAGATCCGGGTTGCAGCGCCGTCCACCCGCAGCCGCCCCACGTCGACCGGCATGGGCCGGACCCGGAACGCACCCTCACCGGTGCTGCTGGAATCCATCAATCGCAGCACTGCCTCCGCGGAGAACGGCCGCCGTACCACGGCCGTCGCACCAGCGGCCAACGCCTCCGCCCCAACGTGCGGTCGGGCGTTGTCCAATCCCACGATCACCGGAGTGTCCGGATCGACGTGCCGAAGGGCCACCAGGAAATCGACCGGCCCCAACACTCCCCCGGCACCGCCCACCACCACCATGTCGGGCCTGGATTGACCGGCTCGGACCAGGGCAACCGCGAGATCGGCGCAGTACAGCATGTCAATGGCCTGCCCGCTCCACGCCTCCCGCAGTCGGTCGGCCTCAGCCTGCGTACAGGCCAACAGCACCAGCAAACGCTCCGACGACCGCAACGGCCCGGCCCGCCACACAGCGCGCGAACCCGCGTCCCGCCGGGACTCAGACCCACGAGACACCTCGGAGCTGGACATCCGGGCCACTCTGATATTCACCTCACCCAGGTGCGGTCGACCACATGACGGCCGAAGGCACCTCTCCCTGCGACCGAAACGCAGCCAACCACCCAAAGGTGAACATCAAGTGGCCAAGCCCCCCCCACGCGGTGAAACCAGGGTCAGCAGCACGATGAGGGTGCGGCCGGCATCGCCCCGAGTTGTCGACGTGAATCCCGCTTCATCGTCTCCGAGGTCAGAGTGAGGCCATCGCCGCCTGTCGCCGGCCGTTTCATTGCCTTCACCCGCAAGAACTGCCTGTGACCAAGGACCTTGGGCCACATCCAAACGTCATCGGATCTGCGCCCAGTGTTCACCGCCTGGCCAACCCGTCCACGACCGATCCGACGCACCCTGACAGGAGAAACTCACCCCGCGGATGGAGAGGTAGCGTGCCGGAGTCACCGACCGGCCTGATCGTCGCAGGCATCGACGGATCAGCGGCAGCTCACTGCGCCGCCCGCTGGGCGGCACGTGATGCCGAACGACGCAACGCGATACTGCGACTCGTTCACGCGGTCTTCGCCCGACCCAACGGTGGGTACTTGGAACCGACACTGAACCGGCGGCAGGTCACCGAACGTCTGAGGTCCAGAGCGAAGGTGCTGCTGCAGGCGACTGCCGACCTCCTCAGCGAGGACCATCCCGGCCTGCGCATCGAGACCGTGCTGCAGGAC
>JBBQJM010000272.1:0-6062 GCA_038325895.1 Mycobacteriales bacterium | reverse complement strand
CGTCGGCAGCGGGGCGGCGGAGCCGTCCGGCCGGCACGGATGCACCACCCCCGACCGCTTCGCCGTCGTGATGGGCGTCGACTGCTGGAAGTACGGTTCCCGGCGCGGGAAGGCGCTCTCGTCGGTGCACCACAGCACGTCATCGGCCGTGGTCGGTCGGGACTGGCCGGTCTGCAGGTCGACCACCAGCCCGCCGGCGGAATTGGCCACGGAGAGGTGAGTGTCGTCCAGCAACGCCGACTTCTGGCCGGTGATGTCCGAGGCCAGCCCGCGGGCGTCGCCGACGTCGGCCTTCCACCGGACATCGCCGGTCGCCGGATCGAACGCCTCGAGGGTGACCGAGAGGCCCGTCGTCGTCATCTGCGCTCCGCTGAGTGCGCTCCAGTTCCTGACCGCGGTCCCGGTGTACCGGCACCGGTAGGCCGGCGTGTCCGCCGAGTCCGTGGTGACGTCCCACCACAGATAGGGGTCAGCTCCGCACCCGACCGCCGCGCCCGGACTGACCCACCGGACGGCTCCGTCGGCCAACGACACCGATGCACTGGCAACGTCTTTCGCCAGGTCGAGCTGCGTGCCTCCGGGCTGGTCGGTTCCCCGTCCCTCCACTGTGACGACCACGAAGCCGCGGCCGGCGGTATCCGACATGGTGAAGTACCACGGCCTGGGCAACGTCGGTCCCCAGATGTCGCTGGACGGTTTCGTCCAGAGCACCGAACCGTCGACCCGGCGGCCGATCTGCGTGGTTCCGTCCGCGGGGTAGGCGTAGAACAGATCGCCGACCGGCAGCAGATAGCTGTCGTCCACTGAGTCATCGGCGACCTCGACCGGGGCGGTGTCGCCGGTAGCCCGGTTGACGCGGAACCGTCGCAGATCCCAGTGCCCGTCGGCCTGTTGGACGAACGAGGTCGGGCACACCCACGCGTCGTCGTCGCACCGGCCCGGGAGGGTGTACCAGTACCGCGCCGCCGACACGGTGAGGTCCGCGCCGGTTGTCGGGTCGGCGAGCACCAGCTGGGAGAGCCGTGCGGTGCCGGTGGGCCGGAGATAGGCCACGGCGCCGCCGGTCTCGCGCACCCCGATGGAGTCCGATTGATTCGTGGGCAGCGCGGCCGGCTTGCTCCACAGTTGGGCTCCGGTCACCGGGTCAAGGCCGTAGATCACCAGGTCGTGGTCTGCCGTCCCGTACACGACGGCAACCCCGCCGACGGCGCGCACGGCGCTGACCGGGGCGATGCCTGCTGCGGTCCAGACCTTCTCCACGGTGGTGCGAACCGGCGGCGAGTCGCTGCCGGTGCAGCCGGCCAGGCCGACGGCCAGCCCGGCGACCAGTGCCGCGGCCAAAGCCCGGGCCGGTGCGCGACGTACGGATCTCCGCTCGAGCATGTGCCCTCCCCGCTCCCCGACCTCGATGGCCGAACGTGGGAAAGGTAAGCAGATTCGCCGACAGGCCCGTTGGGTTGTCCACAAAGTGCAGGTCGCGACGACTGTCGGACGGCGTGGGTCAGCCCAACGCCAGGAATCGCGGGCGCAGCCAGTCCAGCACGTTGTCGATGTCGGCCACCAGGTGCCGGGTCATCAGCACGTGGTCCGGGGCCAGCATCCAGGCGTGCTTGGTCTGCACCCCGATAACGGTGATCCGCATCGAGAACTGCGCCGGCCGCCGTCCCAGGGTCTTGGGTAGGTCCCGGATCATCGCGTTGAGCCCGGATCCGGGTGCGCTGAGCGCGTGCTTGGTGCGCGGATCGTCGTTGATGCCGTCGGACCAGAGATTCGCATTGTGAAAGTGGCGCTGCACCAGGGCGCGTAGGTCAGGTACCCCGGAGAGAGGGAGAAACGCCGGTGGTCGGAAGTCGTCGATGGCGCCGGTGCCGACGTCGAGTGCGTGCGTCCACCAGCGCGCCCACTGCCCGGACGCGGCCACCAGGTCGACATCGCGGCCGCCGAGCAACCGGACCGCACCCGACGTGGGCACATCGACGGGCCGTCTGGACCAGACCGGCCAGACGTCGCACGGCGGATCCAGCGGCGGAATGGCAGGTTCGGTCAGCGGTTCCAGGCCCGCCGCGTCGCGGATGTACAGGCCGATGCGCAGCGCTTCAGGTTCGGCGATGGTGACCTTCCACCGCTCCGTCCCGGCGATGAACATGCCTCCATGGTGCCAGCGGGGAGCCGGTTCTCGCTCTGCCAAACCGTGACCGGAGGACCGCGATGACGCGGCGTCGGCCGGTCGCCGGAGCGATTCAGCCGTCCAGCGCGAGGCCCATCGTCAGCAACACCGCGTACACGATCTCCACCCGCGCGGTGGCGCCCAGCACCGCGATCAGGTCCGGCCCCTTGGCGCCGCCCAGGACCGCTCGAACGGGCGCGACGGCCAACGGAATCGCCAGCAGGGCAAGCAGGCACCACGGGTGGCGGACCCCGACCACGGCGACAGCCAGGAACGCGCCGGCGATCATCAGTACGAAGACCCGCCTGCTCAGCGGGCCGCCCAGATGCACGGCCAGCGTGCGTTTGCCGACCGCCGCGTCGGTGGCCACATCGCGCAGGTTGTTGGCCATCAGCAGTGCGCACGCGAGCAGGCCGATCCCGATCGCGGCGACCACCGCGGTCAGCGAGATCCTTCCCGCCTGAACATATGTCGTGCCCAGCACGGCGACCAGCCCGAAGAACACGAAGACGAACACCTCACCGAACCCGGCGTACCCGTAGGGTCGCGGCCCGCCGGTGTAAAACCACGCCGCAGCGACGGAGGCCACCCCGACGGGAACCAGCCACCAGGACGTCAGGGCGGCAAGGATCAGACCGCACAGGCCCGCCAGCGCGAAGCAGCCGAACGCCGCCCTCCGCACCGTCTCGGGTGCCGCCGCGCCGGACCCGACGAGCCGCATCGGACCCACCCGCTCGGTGTCGGTGCCGCGGATCCCGTCCGAGTAGTCGTTGGAATAGTTGACGCCGACCTGCAACGCCAACGACACGATCAACGCCAGGCCACCACGCAACCAGGAGAACCCATCCAACGCGATCCCCGCGCCGGTGCCGACCAGGACCGGCGCGACCGCCGCCGGCAGGGTGCGCGGACGGGCGGCGGAAAACCACTGCTGAGCGTTGGCCACGTACACCGACCCTACTGATGGTTCACTCACCGGTCTGCCGGGCCTCGATCCGGATGGGGGCTGTGCTGACCAACCCGTACCTGACGAACAAGCTCATTACCCTGGACGGCGGCATCCATCCGTCCTGACCAGTGCTGATTCGTCCTGACCAGTGCTGATCGGTGCTGATCAGTGCATCAGTGAACACCGACCGACAGCCGCCCGGCCAGCACATCGATGATCGGTTGGAGCCGCATCCACCACTGGTCGAGCGGCCGCCGGTTCTCCCAGTCCGCGAGTTCCTCCGACCGCCGCAGGGAAAGGACCCGGACCCGGCCCTCGTGCAGCCCGATGACGGCCCCGCCGGTCTTGTGGGTGTCGATCTGAGTGCTCAGCCAGTCGATGGAGTGGGCCGCCAATCGCACGCCCAGGATGCGGTCGAACGGGGTCGGGGTGCCGCCCTGCTGGGTCTGGCCGAGGACCAACTCGCGGGCGTCGAACAGCCCGTGGCTCTCCTGCTCGAACAGCCGGCACAGGAAGTCGCTGGTGTACATCGGGCTGGCCTTCTCGTTCATCACGGTCAGGAACAGCCGCTGGCCGACCCGGAAGCTGTCCACCATCCGCTCCACGTCGTGCGAGAGGTCGCGCAGTGTGATGCCCTCCTCGTGCAGATACACCCGCACGGCGCCGCCGGACAGCCCGCCCAGCAGGGCGAGATACCCACAGCGCCCGCCCATGGTCTCGACCACGAAGCATCGTTTGGAGGCGGTGCCGGCCTGCCGGACCCGGTCGATGGAGTCGACGATCAGGTTGAGTGCGCTGTCCGCGCCGACCGACAGTTCCGAGTTGGGGATGTTGTTGTCGATGGTCGCGGGCAGGCAGATCATCGGGATCCGGAAGGCGGGGTAGCGCTCCCGCTCGTTGTTCAGGGTGTGCGCGGATTCGAACGCGTCCCAGCCGCCGATGATCAGCAGCGCGTCGACCCGGTGCTGCTCCAGCCCGCGGCCGATCGAGTACAGGTCCTTGACGGTCGGCACGTGCCGGCTGATGCCGAGTTCGGCCCCGCCGCGGCTGGTCCAACCCTCCACGTCACCCCAGTTCAGCTCGCGGACGTCCCCGTCGATCAGGCCGCGAAAGCTGCCAGTCACGCCCAACATGGTGTGCCCGCGGTACAACCCCAGCCGTACCGCGGCGTGCACCGCGGCGTTCATCCCCGGGGCCAGGCCGCCGACGTGCATCACCGCGATCCTGGTGGGCCGCTCCTTGGCGTCCACGCTGGGCAGTGCGTGCGACATCGAATGGAAGATGTGCACCATCTCGGTGTAAGTGTCACCGCGCATCGTCAGTGCGGTGTCGTAATCCCTGGCGGCGATGAGCCGTCCGACCTCCCGGGTCTTCGTGACGGATTCCATCAGGGGTTCCCTGGACACCCGGTTGTATTGGATACCGATGAGTTGCGGGACGCTGTGCGGCGTCGCGGCCATCACCTCCTCGACGGCGGTGTAGCCCACGATCGAGCTCATCGACCGGTCGAACGCGCTGGGCGCCCCGCCGCGCTGGACGTGGCCCAGGATCGTCACCCGGGTGTCCTCGCCGAGCCGATCCTCCAAGACCTGGCGGACGTACTCGCTGCTGATCGGCGTGTTCTCGCTGTCGTGCGCGCCCTCGGCGATGATCACGATGCTGTTCCGCCGCCCGGCGGTGCGCCCGTTCTTCAGCACCTCACACAGGTCGTCCTCCCAGCCCGGCCTTGGCGGATCCTCCGGGATCAGCACGTACGCTGCGTCTCCGGCGATCGCGCTCATCAGGGCCAGGTAGCCGCAGTGCCGGCCCATCACCTCCACCACGAAGCTGCGTTGGTGACTGGCCGCGGTGGAGGCGATGGCGTCGATGGCCTCGACGATCCGGTGCAGGGCAGAGTCGGCGCCGATCGTCATCTCGGTGCCGATCATGTCGTTGTCGATCGAGCCGACCATCCCGGCGATCATCAGCGCGGGATGGCGGTCGGCAACCTCCTTGCTGATCGCCCCGTCGGCGGCCAGCTCGGCGACCAGCGACGGCCATTCCTGGCGCAACAGGTCGGCGCCGGACAGGCTGCCGTCACCGCCGATGACGACCAACCGGTCGATGCCCAGGTGCAGCAGGTTGAGCACCGCCTGCCGCCTACCGGCCCCTTCCCGGAAGTCCGCCGAGCGGGCGGTTCCGATCACCGTGCCACCACGGTTCAGGATGCTGCTGACGTCGTCCCAGCTGACCGGCCGGATACGGTCGCCGCCGTCGACCAGCCCCTGGTAGCCCTCGTAGACCGCGAAGATCTCGGCCTGGTGGTGCAAGGCGGTGCGCACCACCGCGCGGACCGCGGTGTTCATCCCCTGGGCGTCGCCGCCACTGGTCAGCACCGCCAGCCGGACGGCGCGGGGGTCTTCCATGGCCTGGTCTCCGATCATCATCGACAACGGTCGGGCGTGCCGCGCTGCGCCAGTCAACCTTGGCAGGTCCCGCGGCGGCCGGCCCAGCCTGGATCATCCGACAGGTCTGGCTCGCCCGCTGCGCCACCGATCCCCAGCGGAGAAGGCGCGCGCCTCGCCTACCGGATCCGACCGGTCCGGCCGTGACCACCCATTCGGCCTACGGTCACGCTACCCTGGGCAATTCTCCTGGGGACGGATGATGAGCATCGACCAACTGCGTTCCATCGCCTTGTTCGACGGGCTGACCGATGATCAGCTGCGCGAACTCCTCGCGGTGGGCGAAGAAGTCCGCTTCGACATCGGTGACGAGCTGTTCACCGAGGCGCAGCCGGCCGATTCCTGGTGGCTGTTGCTGGAGGGCTCGGTCGATCTGTTGCGCCACGTCGGCCAAGAGGACACCAGGCTAGGCGTGATGTCCATCGCTGGGCAGTGGGCCGGCGGATTCCGGGCCTGGGACGAGTACGGCGTCTACATTGCAACCTGCAGCGGATCCTACCCT
>JBBQJM010000271.1:0-6070 GCA_038325895.1 Mycobacteriales bacterium | reverse complement strand
GACACGGTGAAGGTGCACGTCAAGGTCATCGAGGGCTCGCGTTCTCGTATCCAGGTCTTCGCCGGTCACGTGATCCGCCGGCAGGGTGGCGGCATCCGCGAGACCTTCACCGTTCGCAAGATCAGCTTCGGCGTCGGTGTGGAGCGCACCTTCCCGGTGCATTCGCCGAACCTGGACCGCATCGAGCTGGTCACCCGTGGTGACGTGCGCCGGGCCAAGCTGTACTACCTGCGCGATCTGCGCGGCAAGGCCGCCAAGATCAAGGAGAAGCGCTCGGGCCGCTGATCGGGATCAGGCGAGCCGGGAATCCGACTCGGTTGGGTGCCTTGGCATGTCAGCTGACGGTGGCTTGACGCACGGCACGTAGCCTGACGCTGATGACAGAGAACGTCCCCGACCCGGCGCGGCCGCCGCGGCCTCTGCACGTCGTCGACGGCGATGACTTCGAGGCCGATCTCGACGACGATCCGCCAGCCGCCGCACCCGGCGCTGGGTCGGCGCCCGAGCCGGTGGTGTCCGGGCCGGTGGTGTTCGAACGCGCCGCACCGGCCGAGGTCGGCGCCGCGCCGACGGCGACGCCGGAGAAGAAGCGCCGACCGTTCTGGATCGAACTGCCGATCCTCATCCTCATCGCGTTCGGGCTGACCTTCCTGATCCAGACGTTCATCGCAAAGGTCTACTACGTGCCGTCCGGGTCGATGGAGCAGACGTTGCACGGCGTCGCCTCCGGTGGCGACCGGATCCTGGCGAACAAGATCGTCTACGACTTCCGCGACCCGGCCCAGGGTGACGTCGTGGTGTTCGCCGGGCCGCCGTCATGGGTGCCGGAGACGCGTATCGCGGAACCGACCAGCTGGTTCGGCTCGGCGCTGCAGTCCCTGGGTTCGGTGGTCGGCATCGCTCCGCCGAACGAGAAGGATTACGTGAAGCGGGTCATCGCGGTCGGTGGCCAGACCGTCCGGTGTTGCGACGCGCAGGGCGCGGTCACGGTGGACGGGCGCTCGCTGGTCGAGCCGTACATCTACGAGCCCATCGAGTTCATTCCCGGCGAGCTGGACTGCAACTCCAGCCCCATGTCCCGGCGATGTTTTGGCCCGTTGACGATCCCGGTGGGACAGCTGTGGGTGATGGGGGACCACCGCTCGGATTCGGCGGACTCGTCCTACCAATGTCAGGGCTTCGCGCCCGGGAGCGGTGCGCAGTGCCAGGGGCCCGTCCCGGTCGACAACGTCATCGGCAAGGCGGTGTTCATCGTGATGCCGCCGTCGCGGTGGGGCACGATCGGCGACCCGGACATCGACCCCGCGAACAACAATGCCCTCTCCGCGGCCGCGACCATGGGCGCCCCCGGCGCGCTCGGGCTGCTGGCCGCGGTCGGATTGCGCGGTGCCGTGGTGATCCGCCGGAAGCGGCGCCGATGAGGCGCCGATGAGTACGGCGAGCCGGGTCGTCAAGGTCAAGCTGCCCGCGCAGCCCGGGCGTCGCCCGCACCTGCGGGTGGAAAAGGAACTGCTCCGGAACGGGACAGGCCGGCTGGCCGCGATGGACGAGGTCGGCCGCGGCGCGCTGGCCGGGCCGGTGACCATCGGCGTCGTGGTCGTCACCGGCTCCGTCGGGCGGGTGCCGACCGGCCTGCGCGACTCGAAACTGTTGACCCCTGCCGCCCGGGACGGGCTGGTCCGCCCGGTGCGCCGCTGGGTCGCGGACTGGGCGGTCGGTCACGCCAGTCCGGCCGAGATCGACACGTACGGTATCATCTGCGCGCTGCGGATGGCCGGGCAGCGGGCGCTGGCCAGGTTGTCCGGCCCCGTCGACGCCGTGCTGCTGGACGGCTCCCACGACTACCTGAGCACCCCCACGTTGCTGCCGCCGGTTGACGACGATCATCCGCCGCTGTTCGAGGTGCAGGTCGACCCGCCGCCCTGCGCCGAGCCACCGGTGCATGTCCGGGTGAAGGCCGACCTGACCTGCGCGGCCGTCGCCGGCGCGAGCGTGTTGGCCAAGACCGAGCGGGACCGGCTGCTTGTCGAGCTGTCTGGGGGTTACCCGCAGTACAACTTCGCGATCAACAAGGGCTACGGCACGCCCGAACACCTGGCCGCGCTGCGCACGTACGGGCCGTCCGTGGTGCATCGGCGCAGCTGGCGGTTGCCGTACGAGGATCCCGAGCTGTTCGGCGACCCGGACGGCGGCATGCTGGCCGCTCTGGAGGATGATGAGCCCGTGATCGACCTTGGCCAGGATCTGGATCGTGATCCGGAACGTGATCAGGACTGCGATCTGAACTGCGATCGGGAAGGGCACGGACCGCAACTGTGAGCGCAGAGGATCTCGAACAGTACGAGACCGAGATGGAGCTTCAGCTCTATCGCGAGTACCGGGACATCGTCGGTCAGTTCTCGTACGTGGTGGAGACCGAGCGGCGCTTCTACCTGTGCAACGCGGTCGACCTGCAGGTGCGAAACCCCGATGGGGACATGTATTTCGAGCTGCGGATGTCCGATGCGTGGGTATGGGACATGTACCGGCCGGCCAGGTTCGTGAAGAACGTCCGGGTGGTGACGTTCAAGGACGTCAACGTCGAGGAGCTGGACAAGCCCGACCTGCGGCTGCCCGAGGACAATCCGTTCGGCTGAGTCACCAGACGCGCATCCCGGACGGGTCGTCGGCGGCGCTGCGCAGCACGGGCATCGCCCGGTCCAGGCGCAACCGCAGTTCGGGAGACTTGACCATCAGGCCTGAGATCGCCGGGGCCAGCGGCCCGGCGTGCTGGTGGGGCGGGACCGGGTCGTTGACGACCGAGACCACGGTGTCGATCGCCGTGCCCTTCTCGAACGGCGGGTGGCCTTCCACCGCGGCGAACAGCGTGGCGCCAAGGCTCCAGGCATCGCACGCAGGAGCCGCAGACAGTCCGTTGGCGATTTCCGGCGCCAGGTAAGCCGGTGAACCCACGATCAGCCCCTTGCCGGTGATGGTGTGCTCCGCGGTGTTCCTGGCGATCCCGAAATCGGTCAGCTTGGTCAGCCCGTCGCTGGTGATCAAGATGTTGCTGGGCTTGACATCTCGATGGACGATGCCGTTCGCGTGCGCGTCCAGCAGGGCCGATGCGACGGCGACGCCGATGGTGCCGGTCTGCCCCGGTGGCAGCCGGCCGCGCTCCCGGATGATGTGCGCCAGCGACCGGCCCTGCACCAGTTCCATCACGATCACCGGTCCGGTGTCCGTGGCCGGCAGCACATCGAACACGGTGACGACATGCGGGTTGGACAGCGCGGCGACCGCCCGCGCTTCCCGAAGCGTGCGCTCCTGCAGCACCTTCGCTTCGGCGGGGGGCATCCCGCGCGGAATGTCGATCTTCTTCAGCGCCACCTTGCGCCCGAGCAGTTCGTCCGTCGCCGCCCAGGTACTGCCGCTCGAGCCGCGGCCGATCATGGCGTCCAGGCGGTACCGCCCCTCCACCAGTCGCTGGCTCACGGAGTCAGTGTCCCATCGTTGGCGGCCGGGAATACCGACCGCTGGAGGCAGGTTGAGCGGACAGACGCCCACCCCACGGCAACGGAAGGAATTCCCATGTTCGCTCTCCAGTACAAGTCCTACGGCGGTCCCGAGGTATTGACGGTCGGTGAGGCGCCGGAGGTGCACGCCGGTCCCGGACGGGTACGCGTGCAGGTCAGGGCCGCCAGCGTCAATCCCATCGACTGGAAGCTGCGCAACGGGTATATGGCCGGAGGCAAGCCGCTGGAAGGAACGGGCTACCTCGGCTACGACGCGGCCGGTTTGGTCGACGAGGTCGGCGACGGCGTCACCGACGTGGCCGTGGGAGACGACGTGTTCGGTCTGGGGTCGAACACCGACGCCGAGTTCGCGGTGCTGGAGGCGTACGCCAAGAAACCGGCGTCGGTCGACTGGGCGGTGGCTGCTGCCGCGGGTGTCTCGGCGGAGACCTCGATCCGTGCCTTCGAGCTGGTGGGCGTCACCCGCGGCACCACCCTGCTGATCGACGGCGGCGCGGGCGGTGTCGGCGCGGTCGCGGTGCAGATTGCGATCGCCCGCGGGGCGACCGTGATCGCCAGCGCCGGCCAGGGCAACCAGGATTACCTGCGGGAGATCGGCGCGACCCCGGTGCTCTACGGCGAGGGTTTGGTGCAGCGGGTCAGGGCGATCGCGCCCGGTGGTGTGGACGCCGTGTTCGACGTCGCGGGCAAGTCGCCGTTGGCGGACCTGGTCAGCCTGGTGCCCAAGCCGTCCCAGGTGGTCACCATCGCCCAGTTCACCCTCGGCGATTCCGGGGTGCAGCTGACGACGGGCCGCTCCGAACACGCCAAGCAGGCGCTGGCGGAGACCGCCGAAATGCTCGAGAAGAACAAGCTGGTGATCAAGATCCAGACATTCCCGTTCGACCGCGCCGCCGAGGCCCACGCCGCCAGCGAGCACGGCCACCTGCGCGGAAAGCTGGTGCTGATTCCGTAAGGGACGGCACCAGAGTGGCGCCCGGATAGCTGTCCGATCGTGACGGCCGACCCGACACCAGTTTCGGTGTCGCCGGTGTCGCGAACCCGGCCCGATCCGGTTGGCGCTGATCCGCCTTGTGCGCGACATGGCGGAAGCCCCGCCGCATGTCGGTGGTGCTGCGAGAACGGCGGGGCTCCCTGTGGCGCGCTGACCGATCCTCGGGTCGGAGGGGTCCACCCGGGTGGGGTCGAGCACTGTCAACAGTGTTCACGGCACTGTGGGTTATCGGAAGTCCCGAACCACAGGATTTTTTGTTTGCGTAACGGTCCGGCTGTTCTGGTTGCACCTTTATGCTGACATTCGCTTGTTATTGCGTCCGGCGGGCAACACAGTGGTCCGGCATCACAGGAACTTCTCAGCTCCTCGGCACGCTGTCCCGATCCGGCGCATAGGTCCACGAAAGGAACCGGGGCTTTCCTGGCCAAGAGCGCAGGATCGCCGAGAGGACCGAACCATGGACACGACCAACCGCCCGCAGGGCTCGTGCTGTCCGGCGCCTCCGACCTCACGGTGGCGAACTTCGCCTCCGCCACGGGGGCCGTGGGCGACGCCGTCACCGGCGTCGGTAACGCGCAAGGGGCCGGCGGCACACCGGCCGCGTCCCCGGGCGTCGTGACCGCGATCAACCAGACCATCACCACCCAGGCGGACGGCAGCGCGGCCTCCGAGACGCTGACCGGCCTGATCGAAACAAGTGCCGACATTCAGTCCGGTGACTCGGGTGGCCCGCTGTTCAACGCAGGCGATCAGGTGGTGGGCGTTGACACCGCGGCTCAACAGGGTGGGTACCGGACCGCCGGGTATGCCATCCCGATCTCGACCGCGCTGAGCATCGCCCAGCAGATCCAATCCGGGAACGCCTCGGCCAACATCGTCATCGGTTATCCCGCATTCCTCGGCGTGCAGGTCAGCAACACCGCGACCTCCGTCCGGTCGAGGTACGCGCAGCAGTCGACCGTCGCAAGCGCGCTGATCAGCGGCGTGGTTCCGCCCCCGCGGCTGCAGCCGGACTGGCCGCCTGCGACACCATCACCGCCGTCGACGGCACCACCATCGACAGCCCGTCGGCATTGACCGCGACGCTCGCCGGTGATGCGCCAGGACAGACGGGTGACGATCACCTGGACCGATTCGTCCGGCGCCGCCGAGAGCGCGCCGGTCACCCTGGTCAACGGGCCGGCCGGGTAATTCAATGCCCGGCAGCGGCGGCGTCGTTGCGCCCCCAGTATCGGTTCAATTGGCGAGCGTAGGAATACCCGTAGCGTTGCAGCCCTTCGAGCAGGCGGATTTCATCCCTTGCCAGCCCGGGATGCCACAGATCGACGATCAACACGATCCGGTCCTGCTTGGTGCGGTTCCATGCCTCGTGCTCGAAGAAGTCGTCGAGCACGAGGCACTGCCCTTCTTCCCATTTCCTCGTCTCGTCGCCGACACGAATTCCGCAATTGCCGCGCGGAACCTGAACTCCGAGATGACAGCGCAGTCGCATGTTGGTGGGGCCGCGGTGGGCGGCGATCTCGGTCCCGGCGCGCAATCGCGACAGGTAGATCAGCCCCGC
>JBBQJM010000270.1:0-6082 GCA_038325895.1 Mycobacteriales bacterium | reverse complement strand
GGGCTCACCGAGACCAACCTGATTTTCGAGCACGTCCGCGGGCAGGCGGGGTAGTCCTGCCTGAACCAGGTGGCTCGTCCTCGTCGGCGGCCGTTCTTGGCTGCCGTTCTTCGGGGTCGGCCTCGCGGCAGGCTCCGGTCGTGAGATGTCGGCTCCGACAGAGTGCTGGCGTCCATGCAGCCGGCGCTGACTTGGCGGCACCGGCAGGACGGCCGACGTGCGCCCGAGGTGGTCAGTGCCCGATCACGCGGAGCCAGCGGGCGTTCACGCAGCGTTCACCGCCGGGCCCGGCCCGGTTTGGCGGGTGCCCTACGATTTCGCGCATGAGTAGCGACGGACTGCAGCGTGCCCGAGACCTGATGGCGGCCGACGGGATTCACCCGCGCGCCATCGCGGTGTTCTCCCACTCGTACGAAGTACTCGCCTCCGGCGAGACCGGTTTGTTGGCCGAGCCCGAGCTGGAACCCATCGAGGAACTGCCAAGACTGGCCGACCTGGACACCGATCCGCGGGCGGCCCACGACGCGCTGGTCGCGACGGCCGTGGTGAAGCTCAACGGTGGTCTCGGTACCTCGATGGGCATGGACAAGGCCAAGTCACTGCTGGAGGTGCGCCCGGGGCGCAGCTTCCTGGACATCATCGCCGAGCAGATCCTGGCGTTGCGTGGCGAATTCGGGGTGCGACTCCCCGTCCTGTTCATGAACAGCTTCCGCACCTCTGACGACACCCTGAACGCACTCGCTGCGCACTCCGGCCTGGAGATCGAGGGGCTGCCGCTGGAGTTCCTGCAGAACCGCGAACCGAAGCTCCGATCCGACGACCTGACCCCGGTGAGCTGGCCGGCCGACCCGACGCTGGAGTGGTGCCCGCCCGGGCACGGTGACATCTACACGGCCCTGGATGGATCCGGCCTGCTGCGCGCGCTGATCGATCAGGGGTACCGGTACCTGTTCGTCTCCAATGCCGACAATCTCGGCGCACGGCCCGACCCACGACTGGCGGCCTGGTTCGCGGCGTCCGGAAGTCCGTTCGCGGCGGAGTTCTGCCGTCGCACCGCCGCGGACCGCAAGGGCGGCCACCTGGCGCGGCGGCGCACCGATGGGCAACTGGTCCTGCGGGAATCCGCGCAGACCAGGCCGGAGGACGAGGACGCGTTCGGCGACATCGAGCGGCACAGGTTCTTCAACACCAACAACCTCTGGCTCGACCTGCACGCGCTGGACGCGGTGCTGCAGGCCGCCGACGGCGTGCTCGGGCTGCCGATCATCCGCAACGTCAAGACCGTCGATCCCGCCGACCCGTCCAGCCCCGAGGTGATCCAGATCGAGACCGCGATGGGCGCGGCGATCGGGGTCTTCGAGGGGGCAGGCGCCATCGAGGTCGACCGGTCGCGCTTCCTGCCCGTCAAGGCGACCAGCGACCTGCTGGTGCTGCGGTCGGACGCGTACGAACTGGCGGACGGCGCGCAGGTCCGGCTCGTCCCCGGGCGCACCGCCGCCCCGCTGGTCGACCTGGACAAGCCGTACAAGCTGGTCAACGACTTCGACGCGCGCTTTCCCTACGGCCCGCCCTCGCTGGTTCGCGCTGATCAGCTGACCGTCAAGGGCGACTGGACGTTCGGCCGGGACGTGCAGGTGATCGGGGTCGCCGCGGTGTCCGCCGAAGGATCGCCCGGCTCCATTCCGGACGGGTCGGTGCTGGGCGAGGGGTAGCGCGGTCCCGTTGCTCGCCCCGTCCTGGGCGCCCCTTCCCGGGCGCGGATCAACTTCCCCGGCGCGGACAAACGTCGCGGTGGTGGGACGGGTGTGACGGAAGTAGCCGATTTGATGCGCGCTGAGGAAGTTGATCCGCGCTGGAAAGGGGGCGCGGGGGTGGTGATGGGGTGGGTCAGCCGCCGGCGAGCGAGATCAGCCGTGCGGCCTTGAGTTCGGTTTCCTCCCACTCCGCCTGCGGGTCCGAGGAGTAGGTGATGCCGGCGCCGGTGCCGAAGTTCAGCAACCGTTGACCGTCCTGGGCGCGTGAGGTGAAGAAGGTGCGGATCCCGACCGCCAGCCTGGCCGTGCCGGCGTCGGCGTCCACATAGCCGATTGCCCCGCAGTACGGCCCGCGCGGCACCGGCTCCAGCTCCGAGATCACCTGCTGCGCACGGATCTTCGGTGCGCCGGTGACCGAACCCGGGGGGAAGGTGGCGGCCAGGATGTCCGCCCAGCCCACCCCGTCGGCGAGCCGCGCCTGCACTGTGGACACCAGGTGCGCCAGGCCCGGATGCTCCTCCCGATCCAGCAGCCGGGTGACCACCACCGAGCCGGGCCGGCCGATCCGCCCGAGATCGTTGCGAACCAGGTCGGTGATCATGATGTTCTCGGGAAAATCCTTGTTCGCGAACGGTTCCGACGGACGGGTGGTGCCCTTGATGGGGGAGGAGGCGAGCACCTCACGATCACGGCTGAGGAACAATTCGGGGGATGCGGTGACGACCCACTCGTCGCCGACATCGAGCACCCCCTGGTAGGGCGCCGGGTTATCCGCGGCCAGTCGGTGGGCAAGCGCCCAGGGGTCGGCCGCCGCCCCGAGCTGCGCGCTCAGCAGCCGACACAGATTCACCTGGTAGACGTCGCCGGCTGCGATGTGCTCGCGGATCCGGCCGACCCCACGTAAGTAGCCGGCCCGGTCCAGTGAGCTGCGCCAGGTCCGTTCCGCGGGACCCTGCCACGCGCCGATGCCCACCGGTAGGGCCGCCGGGGCGACCGAGCCGAACCGGTAGCCGGTGACGTCACCCTCGAAGGTGGCCAGCACGGCCCACCACCCGCCGCGGTCGAGGACGCCGGGATCGCTTGTCAGATTGACGATCTCGATCAGATCGGTGGCCAGCAGGCCGCCGACGTGGGCCATCGGCGCCGGGGCGGGAGCGGCGGTCATGTCTGGGTCAGCGTAGGGGGCCACCAGCCGATGACGAACGGGAGCCGCCCCTCCGGTCTGTCGCGGCCGGATACTCCTCGGATGGCAACGGATATGGCAACGGATGACGAGGACCGGCCGCCGGGTCAGCTGACGACCACCACCGTCTACCGGAACAACTGGATGTCGGTGCGCGAGGACACCTTCAGCCGGCCGGACGGATCGGTGGGCACCTACGGCGTCGTCGACAAGGACGACTTCTCGATCGTCATCGCCGAGGCCGACGGCGCCTTCCACCTCGTCGAGCAGTTCCGGTACCCGATCGGCCGGCGGGCCTGGGAGTTTCCGATGGGCACCTGGCCACCTGGGAAATCCGGCAGCCCGCTCGAACTGGCCGGGCAGGAATTGGTCGAGGAGACCGGCATCTCCGCAGCGGACTGGCGTTTCCTGGGGCACTTCAACGAGGCACCGGGGTTCTGTTCGCAGGGCTTCGACGTCTTCCATGCCACCTACTTGACGCCGGGCGGGCACAACCGCGAGGCCAGCGAGGCGGACATGGTGCACGCCGTGGTCGACGAAGCAGAGTTCCGCGCGATGATCATGGACGGGCGGATCGTGGACGCCGCGACCATCACCGCCTACACGCTGCTCCGGCTGATCACCTCATGACGCCAGTCGTCCGGTGACGGCCGGCGGCGGGGGCGGCCACCGTTCGCGGTCCGGGGTGCGGCGTGGCGGGTCTCAGGCGCTTCGGAGCAAGGCCTCGGGTGCGGCGTGGCGGGTCTCAAGCGCTTCGGAGCAAGGCCTCGGGTGCGGCGTGCCGGGTCTCGGACGCTTCGGAGCAAGGCACTCGCGTGCGGGGGCCTCAGGGTGCGTCCGACGTCGGCCGGACCTGAACTAGACTCGCGCTGACATTCGGGTGGGGATGACGGGCCTGCGTCGGCGGGCGCCCGCGAAGGCGCGCGCATCAAACCGCAGCCGGGGCGAGGAGGAGCGGTGTCCGAACCCTCGCAGCCCCCCGACACGACCGCGTCGCCAGGCCAGCCGGCAAGCCCCCAGGCAGGTCCGTCGTCGACGCCCTCGATGAAACCCCCGCCCAGCACCGCCGCACAGACCTCCGACGATGTCCCGGGCCGGTCCGCACCTCCGGCCGAGACCGGCGGGTCCGCCGCGAGCGGCCAGTCGGCCGCCGGGGTCCGGCAGCCCACCCGACCGCAACCATCGGATCGCATCTTGACCGTGCCGAACCTGCTGTCCATGCTGCGACTGGCCGGTGTGCCGCTGTTCCTCTGGCTGCTGCTCGGACCGCAGGACGACATCTGGGCGCTGGTCGTGCTCGCGGTCAGCGCGATCACCGACTGGGCCGACGGGAAACTGGCGCGGCTGCTGGATCAATACAGCCGTCTCGGCGAGTTGCTCGACCCGCCTGCCGACCGGCTGTACATCCTGGCCGCACTGGTGGGGTTCGTGATCCGTGGATTCATCCCGTGGTGGGTCGCGGCACTGATCATCGGCCGTGACGTGCTGCTGGCGGCGACGCTACCGCTGCTGCACCGGTACGGCTACGCGGCGCTGCCGGTGCACTATCTCGGCAAGGCCGCGACCTTCTGCCTGCTGTACGGCCTGCCGATGCTTCTCCTCGCACAGGGGGATTACTTGGTCGCGCAGATCGCCCTGCCGATCAGCTATGCGTTCATCGCCTGGGGTCTGGTGCTCTACCTCTGGGCCGGCGGTATCTACGCAGGTCAGATCGTCTGGATCACCAGGCACGCGAAGGTGGTCCCGGCAGATCGCCGCCCGACGGCGCGGAGCCTGGCCGGTGACTGACCCGCGACGGCCGGCCGGCGAGGAGAGCAACGGTGCAGCGGATTCGCGGTCCTCGTCATCTGCCGCGTCCGCTGGCGGATCGCGTCCGCCCGGGCAGGGCAGGATCCGCGGCTACGTGCCCCCGCTGTTGGAGTCGCTCGGGCGCGACTCCCTTGACCCCGGCTATGCCGAGGCTGCGGCGCGCCGAGCGGCCGATCCGGGAGATCGCCGAGCGTCCCGGACGTCACAGGTGATCGCCGCAGTCGCCGGCCTGCTGGTGGCCGGTTTGCTGTTCGGAACCGCGGCCGGCGCCACCGAGTCCAACGAACCGCGCGCCGAGAAGGCAAGGTCGGCGCTGCTCGAGGACATCGACCGGGCCCAAACTCACCAATCCGAACTCGCCGCGTCGGCGGCCGCACTGGCCGACGACCTGCGGTCCATGCAGGCCGATCTGGGCGCCGCCGGTCCGCTGCAAACGGTCGCCGAACTGGAACGCGCCGGCGGGTCGACCGCCGTCCGTGGACCCGGGCTGCGGATCGTCATCGACCAGGGAAACTCCAGCGACACCTCAGGGGTGGGGGTCATCCAGGACCGGGACATCCAGTTGCTGGTCAACGACCTGTGGGCGGCGGGCGGGGAGGCGATCAGTGTCGGGGGCGTCCGGCTGCGGCCGACCAGTTCGATCCGGCAGGCCGGCGGGTCCATCCTGGTCGACAACCGGCCGGTGTTCTGGCCGATCACCGTGGAGACCATCGGCGAGCCGTCGGCGCTGCAGGTCCGCACGGTCGGCTCGGCCGGGTTCGGCCGGTTCTCCTCGTTCGCCCAGCTGTACGACATCCAGTTTGACGTGACCGCTCAGCAGGACATGGTGTTACCGGCCGGTTCCGGGTCTGAGTTGCGGTACGCGCAGGGGCTGGCCCGATCGGGATCACCGGGTACCGCCGCACCGACGACTGCGGCACCGACGACTGCGGCACCGACGACTGCGGCACCGACGACCGCCACCCCGGCGACCGCGAACCCGACCCCGCCGCCCGCCGCGCCGCAGCCCGCATCAATGACGCCGGCCGTGACGGCGACGTCGACGCCGTGACGGAAGTTTGTTCCTCCATATGAGTACCTGAGCACCCCCTGACCCCTGAGCCCGACCGAAGGAGATTGCTGCGTGTATGCCGTACTGGCCCTGGTGGTTGGCGTGGTGGTGGGCCTGTTCGTTCATCCCACCGTTCCCGACTGGCTCGCGCCGTACCTTCCGATCGCTGTCATCGCCGCGCTGGACGCGGTGTTCGGCGGGTTGCGAGCCCGGCTGGATCACATCTTCGACGCCAAGGTGTTCGTGATCTCCTTTGTGGCCAACGTGCTGGTCGCTGCGTTCATC
>JBBQJM010000269.1:0-6149 GCA_038325895.1 Mycobacteriales bacterium | reverse complement strand
GGAGGGAGATCCGATCCAGGCACTGCAGATCCAGCACGACGTGACCATCAAGCAGATCGTTCACCCTCACCGTCAGCAGCCGTGACCACCACCCAGGCCTCACCCGACGTGCATCACCAGACGCCACCTCGGCGGTCAGAGGGAAGCCTGGCTGCTAGCGCTGGTAGTGGCCAACACCGACTCTGCTGGCCCGGCGACTCGGTTCCCCGAACATTCGGTACCGCACTCGCCGATCTCCGAAACGGACGCCGGTCACCGCCTCAACGCCCGAGCGCCCGACGATATCGCCATCGAACTCTTCGTCATCAAGGCGGAATTCGCTAACGCTGTCCTCGGTGTCGACGTCGGAATCGGCGCGGCGGGCACCCACCAGTGAAATCCGTGCAGCGGCCTTGGATCGACCGCATTCTGGCGGAGGACGGAGATGGGTTCCTGACGGGAACCATTATTGCAGAGGAACTCTCACTCTTCCGTGCCGAAAGAGCCCGACTGAGAGCATCTCCCGGTGCAGATGTCCTCCATCAGGAGGTGATGCTCCGCGCGGATCAATTCGGCGACGACGAGCGAGTCGTCTCGGCTCCAGCAGGTCGGCCCGAAGCTGCCGCGCGGTCAGGTGGTTTCCGGGTGGGGGGGTACTTCCGGCTCGTCCAGCACGCCGGCCGCGATCCCATAGGGGAGGAACCGCACTCGGCGATTGCTGTCGGTGTTGTGCTTGTTGGCACGCAGGGCAGCGAGTTCGGTGGCATAGATCTGTTCGACCTGGGCGCCGCCATCATCGTCGACGGTGTAGATCACCCAGGCACCGTCACCCGTATCGCCGGTCGTGTCCAGTTCGGGTGACGAACGGGGACGGCGTCCGGACTCGTCGAAGAGCCCGGACCAGCCGGGTCTCTGGCCGGAGCCGTTGAGCAGCCGACCGAGTTGTCCCAGCGCGCCGCGTAGTTGGTCACCCATTCCCGGGAAGATGCGATCCAGGTCGTCGGGATCGAATCCGAACGGTTCGTTGCTGGCCATCGCCGTCCTCCTACTGACAGTTGTCCCCGCAGTACGTTTGCCCACCCAGTCTGCGCCTTCGGTGCAACCCGACCACCATTGCGGTTGCCGCTCCGAGTGGTACGGGCGTCGGAGGCTGTCGACGTCGCTGGTAGGCAAGGCGCGGGAGCCGTTGCGTCACAGGAGGTTTCGGCGTCGCCGCGAACCAGCGCAGGGCGATCACTTCTCCTGTCTCCGCGATCCACCGAAAGCCGGGTCGAGCCACCACCCGCCGGCGCCAAGACGCGCACGGACGAGGGCATGGCGCAGGGCCATGTCACCCACCAGCGCGGTCACCACCCGCGCTCGTCGCCTCCCTGACGTCACGGGCGTCGCGACTCTTCGCTCGCCGATCCGCCTCCGGTGACGGCTCGCCGCCGGTCCGACCCGACCCGCGACGCAGGTGACCTCCACCGGGCGCACCCGGTCCCAGTCCCCGCCAGGCGTATTTATCCGATGCCCCAGGCGTCCGCCTAGCAGGCGACCCACACTGTTTCAGCTTCCGTTCGACCACGAATCGAGGTTGCGGATGTCAAGTTTCTCGCCTGGTGGTCGGGCCCTGCCAAATTCGGTCGATGTCCTGCAGCACCGCGTGGCGGATCTGGCGAGCAAGAGTGCGTTCACGTTTCTGCCCGGGGATGGTGCACCATCGTCGTCGTCGAGTTTTTCGGATCTGGATCGTCGCGCGCGAGCGATAGCGGTCGCGCTGCTCGAGCAGGCCCAGTGCGGTGATCGCGATCTGCTGCTGCTTCCCCCGGGCGCGGAATTCATCGCGTCCTTCTTCGTGGCCATGTACGCCGGAATGATTGCGGTCCCGGCATATCCGCCGGGCCGAGCCGCCCTGGGTCGGAGCCTTCCCCGGCTGCTCACCGTTCTGCGGGACGCAGACTGTGACGTGATTTGTACCGCCGAGAGCATCGGATCAGCCGATCGGGCCGCGTTCGCCGATGCCGGCGCAACTCGAGTCCGCTTTCTGGCAACGGATTCGGTGACCGACGACCGTACCGACGGTTGGCGGCGTCCGACATTGACGCCGGACACCATGGCCTTCTTGCAGTACACCTCGGGCTCGACCGGTGACCCGAAGGGCGTGGTACTCACCCACGGGAACCTGTCGGCGGGATCATCGGTGATCCAGCAGTCGATGGGCACCGACGAGAACAACCTCGGCGTTTCTTGGCTGCCGCCGTTCCACGACATGGGTTTGGTCGGCGGAGTTCTCCAGCCGGTGTGGACCGGCGCGTCGTCGATCCAGATGGCCCCATTGACACTCCTCAGGGATCCGAAAATTTGGCTGTCCGCGATCAGCGGACAGGAAAGGGTCGTCAGCGGAGGCCCGAACTTCGCGCTCGATTGGTGCGTGCGGCGAACGTCAGCGGAGCAGCGCGCCGCCTTGGATTTGCGTAGTTGGGAAGTCGCATTCTGCGGAGCGGAACAAATCCGCGCCGACACCGTGCGTCGGTTCGTCGAGGCATTTTCACCTGCCGGCTTCTCGCCCAACGCGTTGTTTCCGTGTTACGGGCTTGCCGAGGCAACCCTCTTGGTGACCGGCGCCGGACGGCAGCGTGGCGCGCGGTTGGCCTCGCTTGATCGCAGGGCCCTCGACCTCGGGCACGCCCAACCCACCCGCACGAAAGAGCGCGCCGCTGCGACCCTTGTCGGCTGTGGTGTGCCGGCTTCGGACCTGACGGTCGCGGTCGTCTCCCAGGAATCCGGAGTCGTCTGTCCCGATGGACAGGTGGATGAGCTGTGGGTCAGCGGCCCTGCAGTGGCCGCAGGTTATTGGCAGAAAGCCCAGGCCACGGTCGCTGCCTTCGGCGGGCAATTGCCGGGCAGATCCGACAACTATCTGCGAACAGGTGATCTCGGGTTCATCGATGATCCGTCGAGTCCCTCCTGGAGCGCAAGATCCAGCACCATCGAGTCCGCCCGAACCCACTTCGAGGCGCTGGTGGCGGAGGGCTTCACCCGGGCAGCCGCACGCACCGAGGAAGGCGACCTCGACCCCGCGCTGGTGGCCAGTTTCCGGGAGCGTTTCGGTGCCGATGAGCTCGAACGGGAAGCGTCGTGATCGGCGAATCATCTGCCGCGCGCAGTTGGCAGCAGGCTGTGCCGACTACGCCGACTGTCGGAAGCCGCTGGCTGGTGCAGGACACAATCCGGCCCGACGCACCGGTGCGGGTGTTCTGCCTGCCGTTCGCCGGCGGCAGCGCGACGGCCTTTCGGGGTTGGGCGGCGGAAGCGCCCCGGCTCGAGATCGTGTCGGTAGAACTCCCCGGCCATGGTCGACGCCTTGCCGAGCCGCTCATTCGGTCGTTGCCGACGCTCGTCCGAGAGTTGGCGACGGCGATCACCCCTTGGTTGCACGACAAGCCCTTTGCCCTGTTCGGCCACAGCATGGGCGGCCTGCTGGCGTTCGAACTCACTCGAGAGCTGCGGCGCCGACGTCTGCCCGCCCCCTGCCACCTCTTCGTGTCCTCGACCGCGCCGCCGTCACCCGTCCCCACCGGACGGGCCCTGCATCTGTTCACGGACGACGAACTCGTCGCCGAGCTCCGCAGGCTCGGCGGGACGCCGCTCGCGGTCCTCCGGGAGCCCGAACTGCTGGATCTGCTCTTGCCGGTGCTCCGCGCCGACCTCACCCTGTGCCACACCCATCACCACCGGGATGAATCGCCACTGGCGTGCCCGATCACCGTGATCGGCGGCCGCGGCGATCTCGCCGTTCCCTCCGAACAACTCCTGGGTTGGGCAGCCCATACCAGCGGGCCCTTCGAGCGAATAGTCCTGCCCGGCGGGCATTTCTACCTGCACACCCAGCAGTCGACGGTGATCCCCCGACTCAGCGCCGCGCTCGTCGGGCACGTCGTGGCAGGTAGTAGTGGCAGGGCGTAGTGGCAGGTAGTAGTGGCAGGTAGTAGTGGCAGGTTCAGTGAACACCGTGGTGTCCGTCACAAGGCGGCCGATGACGACCGTGACCCTTGCCCGGTGGTCGGTCCGGGGCGTCGGGCCGCAGCCGCCTGCGCTGCGCTGAGCTGACCGGGTGGCGGCGACGAATTGTCCTATGGGGGATGCGGTGTTCGCTCGTTGGGGCGCGTGACATATCGGCGCCCCTGGATGCTGCTCGCTTTCGCCACCGCTTCCTGGCCTTCTCTTCGGTCTGGAGCACCGGAGTGCTGGCGCAACTGACCGGCGGCGGTTCGAAGATCCGCACAGTGAAAGCGCCTGCGCCGAGGTCGTGATGAACTCCGAATTCGGCCGCGACGATGCGGAGGTGATCGTCCTGTATTCCGGCGACGACAAAACCGTTGACGATCCTTCGTACCGCACCGCGGTGACGACCACGCTCGCCGCTTTGCCGACCGACGTGGTCGACAATGTGGTCAGTTACTTCTCGACCGGCTCGGCGGATTTCGTGAGCCACGATCGGCGATCCACCTATGCGGTGCTGCGGCTCAGCTCAGCCGACAGCAACGAACGTCCCGCTCAGTTGCTGTCGATCCAAGACGTCTGGACGCGCCGGGCCTCACCGAACAAATCGGCGGAGCAGCGGCCGTCGATCAGGCCATGAGCGAGCAGGTCGACGCCGACATCAGCCGGGCCGAGATGCTCTCGCTGCCCGCGATCTTCGTGTTGCTGGTCATCTCCTCGGCGCCTCGCGGCGGCCAGTTTGCCGCTCCTCGTCGGCGGGTTGGCCATCCTGGGAACGTTCACCCGGTCCGCGTGATCACCCTGTTCACCGATGTCTCGCTCTTTGCGATCAACATCATCACCTTGCTGGGGTTGGGGCTGGCGATTGACTACGGCCTTTTCATGGTCAATCGCTTTCGTGAGGAATTGCGGCGCGGCCAGGATGTCCATGGAGCCCTGAGCAGAACAATGGCCACGGCCGGACGAACCGTTGCAGTGTCCGGGGTCATTGTGTCGGTGCCGCTGTCGGGGCTGATGTTGTTCCCGCAGAACTTCCTCAGGTCGATGGGGTTCGGCGGGATGGCCGCTGTCGTCGTCGCCATGGTCGGGCACTCACCGTGATGCCGGCGATGCTGGCGGTCCTCGGCCATCGAGTGGACGCTCTGTCCGTGCGACCGTTGACCCGACGACTGGTGCCATGGACCGCCCGAGACACCAACGTCGGTCATCCTGGCGTCTGGTTCCGTATCTCGGACTCGGTGATGCGGCGCCCCGCCGAGATCGTGGTCACCTTTCCAGCCCCGGCCGCTGCGCCCGATCAGCAGCAGGCGCTGGCGGACTACCTCTTCGGGTTGCCGCGGTGCCGGGAGTGCAGACGGCCGAACTGACCGGGACCGCAGGGAACCCCGCGCGGCTCGCTGCGACCTATCCGGGTGATCCGTTGTCGCCCGCCTCGCAGGACATCGTCGAGCAGATCCGCGCGGTGCCGGCGCCCCCGGACGCCGAAGTACTCGTCGGCGGTCCCACCGCCCAACTCGTCGATCTGTTGGCCAGCCTCGGGTCCATCCTGCCGTGGATGGGACTGCTCGTGGCGATGGCGACGATGGTGTTGTTGTTCCTGGCCTTCGGTTCGGTGGTGCTGCCGGTGAAGGCCGTCGTGATGAATGTGCCTTCGCTGGGCGCACATTCGGCGCACTGGTCTGGATGTTCCAGGACGGCCACCCGTCCTCCGGTGCTCGGCTTCACCTCCACCGGGACGATCGAAGCAACTCAGCCGGTACTGATGCTGGCCGTCGCGTTCGGGTTGTCGATGGATTAGGAAGTTTTCATGCTGTCTCGAATCCGTGAGCAATACGACATGACAGGCAACAACACAGATGCGGTGGCGACCGGTCTGCAGCGCACCGGGGGCATCATCACGTCGGCCCTGCTCCTGGTCATCGTCATCGGGGCGTTCTCGACCGCGGGGATCACGTTCATCAAGCTCATCGGTGTGGGCATGATCATCGCGATCATTGTCGATGCCACCATCGTTCGTGCACTGCTGGTGCCGGCGACGATGCGACTGATGGGAAATGCGAATTGGTGGGCTCCCGGCCCCTTCCGTCGCTTTTATACCTGGTACTGGATCCGGGAGGGCGACGCCGAATTGACGGCCGGCGACCAGACCACCGGCGAGCAAGGCCCGAAAGGCGGGCGGCAACGGG
>JBBQJM010000268.1:0-6155 GCA_038325895.1 Mycobacteriales bacterium | reverse complement strand
CTGCTGGTGCCCATCCGATCCTTCGGTGAGGACTTTCTCTACTCGTTCGAGTCCGGCGGCTCAGCCAACCCCAAAGCAACTGTGATCTGGTCCTGGCTGCCCGCGGCTCCGCAGAATGCACAACTTGTCCTGCCCGCCTTGCCAAACGTCGACGCGCGCGAATGTCGGGCAAGGTGAAACCCCAGGACCGGCGTTCGAGCACGCAATCCCACGCGTAGGCATCGACCTCTCGTTTGACCGCTTCGGGGACCGTGCTGACGAACATGCGGCGAGTGAGCGCCATCATCTCGCCCGGCGCGGTGGCACCCGGCACCACGCGGATCCACGATCGGCACCCGTCAGCGGTGCATCAACGAACGACGGTGCCACCGAGAACGACCGACCGAACGTCAGCCAGGGCGGCGACGTCGGTCTGCACATCACCGTTGACAACGAGGATGTCGGCGTCATAACCCCTGCGCAGCATGCCCTTTCGATCGTGGAGGCCACATGCCTGGGCGGAGACGGAGGTCGCGGCCGCGAGCGCGTCAGCAGCTGATGCACCGGCCTCCACAAAGAACGATACGGCTCGATGCATCATCCCGTGTGCCGTGTGGGGCCCGATGCCGGAATCCGCGCCGGTGACGAAACGAACCCCCCGCCGGTACATCCGGCCACGAAACTCCAGCAGCAGCGACCTGACGGCCTCGGGGGTGATCCCGCGCTGCTCCATCATGGCGCGGACCTGCGCCGGCGCGTTGTCGAGAATGGCCGCCGGCGGTGACCCCAATGCCCCACCGACAATGATCCCGCCCGCGACGAGGTTGTCCAACAACTCATCGGTCACCAACGGGCCGGTGGGCGTCAAACAACTGCAATGTTCGATACCGTCGACGCCGACCTCAACTGCCTGCTCGACGGCTGCGAGCGAGTGCGCGTGGGCGGTCACCGGCAGGCCGGCCGCATGCGCCCGGTCCACCAGGACGCGCATCTCCTGCGTCGAGAATTGGGTACCCATGACATCCGTTCCGAGCGTGCCCATCCCTCCGCTTGCCATCACCTTGACGACGTCGACCGCCCGCTCGACCCGTTCGTCGATGGCCGCGGCGATCGCGTCCGCTCCGGAGACCTCTCCGCCCATGTAGTGGCAGTGACCGCCGATGCTGGTCAATGGAGGTCCCGAGGCCAGGATGGTCGGTTCCGGTTCGCCCGCCCGACCAGAGCGCTGCCGATCCCGCCGGTCGACGACGTTGTACCGGCGGTCTCCCAGGTCACGCACCGTGGTGACACCCGCGGCCAACTGGCGACGCAGCCCCTCGGTGATGACCGCGTCGAGTTCGTCGTCGCTGTACCCGGCGACGCGATTCAGAGCACCCATCCCGCTGTCGGTCACAAGATGGACATGGGTGTCGATAAGCCCGGGGAGAACGGTTCCGTCCGGGTGGTCGAACACCCGCCGGCCGTCGGGTACATCGGTCATCCCCGGCTCCACACCCACGATCCGGCCGTCGTCGATCAGAACGACCACGCCGCCATTGGTGAATCGCTCGCCGTCGAACATCCGCGCCGCTCGTATCGCCAGCATGCGTTGTGGGTTTACTCCCGACGAAACGGGTGGTCAACAGGGTATGTGAGGTGCCGGCGTTCGTCCGGCACCGGCGTCACGACGACTCGGGGAAGGACAATGACGATGATCGGTGCGCGGGGACACCGAACACCTGGTTCAGCTGAAGATTGGCGCTGCTGCTCAGTGCGAGTGGGGGATCTGCAGGTCCAGGCAACCGCAGGCCACTCGGTGCCAGCCGCAACTCGTCATCGGCCGACCGGGCCCATTTCGACCGACGGTGCCAGGCACCCACCCAACCGGTCCCCCCGCCAATCCCGATCCAGCTCCCGCCGTCAACGACCCGATGCGCCGATCAGAACGACGATTCTCCGTAGACGCCCGGTGAAGGTCCCCTGCCGCTCGTTTGACATCGGTCACGCGAGGGCCTGTCATTCCTCCGCACATCGCTCCGAGCGGCTGACTCAGCTCTTGTGCTCGAGGATCGTCTGGAGCCGGGCCAGGTCCTTTTGGTTCGCTCTACGCATTGCGGCGGCCATCATCGGTGCGGCCATCTTGCCAAATCCGCTGGGCTGACCTGAGTTTCGCAGCGTCATGCGCGTTCCACCGGATTCCGTGTCCTGCCACGAATAGGTGGTCTGCATCGGGAACCGCCCTTGCGCGGTACTCATCACGAACCGCTCGCCAGGAGCAATCTCTCGGACTTCGTAGGTATACGCGATCCGACGGCCGAGGAACTGGGCCACGAACGCGATCCGCGAACCGACAACAGCTGGAGGAGGCGTCTCCCAAGTGATCGATTTGATGTTGACGTACCACTGCGTCGCGTTGTCCGGGTTGGACACAAACGCAGCCACCGCCGATCGCGGACATTCGATCTCGATCGATGTCTCAACGTCCACCGCCACCGGTCGATGATAAACGCTGGACCGCCGGGCAGCTACCAGCTACCAGCTACCGAACACGAACAGGGGATTCGAAGGTTGAATGCTCGGGGGACGAGCCAACCCGAGCCGATCAGATCCGCATAACTGTCGAGCCAAGGTCTCCGCGGATTTGGGATGGACTCTTTTCGACCAACCTGGCCAAGTTGGCCGGCCAGCGGTCCTCGGGCCCGCGATTGTGACGCTGGGATGACTTCGCGCCGCATTCGAGGCAGCGCACCGCACCACTGGGCGCTGTGGCCGTCGGCGTGGGCGCCGATTCTCGTACCGAAGCCCGTCGCCCCGTAGCGTCCAGCACCCGGGCAGAGCAGTGACTCTCATGCCGCATCCAGTGCCCCGCAAACCGGACGTCAGCGGCTCGTCAAGCTCTCGCGGTCTTGAGCGTCACCGTCCCGCACTGGATCGCCAACCGGGCGTCCGGCTGCGGACCTGACCGGCTTCCTACGGGTGATGGTGTCACCGACCCACGGACTACTGATCCGATAAGCCAGAGCAGCGGGATGCCGGATCGAGTGCAGGCGATCAGTGCTTGCGGGCGAGGAGCCGCTCCATTTCTTTCGGCAGTGTCGTCTCGAAGTCGTTCAGGCTGGCCCAGGTCGGCTCGATCGTGATGCGGGCCATGGAGTCGTACATCGCTCGGACACCGCATTCGAAGTCTTTGGCGCCGCGGGCGCTTTGGGTTTTGAGGCTGGCGTCGACGTAGTCCTGCGGTACGCCTTCGACGATATCGATGCTGGCCCGGCCTCGCATGAGGAGGCAGCGTGGTGGCTGGCCGTCGGAATCGATCGTCAATGCAGCGGTCGGGTTCTGGCTAAGGGCTTTGACCTTCGCCGATGTCGGAATGGTGCACACCACCACGCGGCCGTCCTTCCACAGAAAACCAATCGGATAACCCGGGGGTGCCATCGAGCGCCGTGTAGGCCAAGCGCGTGAGAGGTGATCCGCGCAGCAGTTGACCAGCAAGGGGCTTGTTGAGTTCGGCGGCAAGGGCGGCTGAATCCATCGATCCAGAGTCGCACACACCGACGCGTCGGCGTACGCCCGGACCAGTCGGTTTGGACCCGCCGGGAAGCGCTTCGAAGTGCTCGAACCGGCGGGTCATCCGTCGGGCGGTATCGACACGGCAAGCGCGTCGGAGCCGGTCAGCGCGGCGAATACCCGGTCCGGCGAGCCGCTGATGACTCGACCGGCGGTGTCAGTCCGGTCTCATCGCGGGCGCGTCGGTAGCGCTCGGGATCACGCACGTGCCGAACGTCCCGGTCTCGACCAGGTCCAGGCACGACTTCGTGATCAGTCGTCACCGGTAGTTCGTCGGGCGTCGCGGCTGGCGCGGGCTCGGGCTTGGTGTTGTCGGCGCCAGGTCGACCATTGCAGGACCTACTCGGCCTTGTGGGTGGGTGCGATGACGGCGGTCAGGCGGCGGATCTCGTTGCGGATCAACTGGCCACGGTCGCGCGCGCGAAGGGGTGACGTCGAGTGCCATCGCACGCTGATCAGGGAGGCGGCCCATGTCTACTCCGCGGTCGGTCACGCCGGCGACGCCGCCCGGTGCCTGGCCGCCGCGACGGCCGGCTGACCGACCTTGCACGTGGACCCGCCGGACCTCGGGTCAGGGTCAGCGCTGGCGGGCAGGTCGCGGGAAGGTGCGGGGAAGTCGTCACCTACACGCTTGGCCCATGACAATGACCCAGCGCACCAGAGGCCACGCCCGACCGCACCCCTTCCGCCGACCTCCCCCGCTGGTCGCGCAAACGTCGTCGTCTGCGCGGCGGCCGGCGGGTGCTGGACGACATCAGCCTGAGCCTGGCTCCCGGCGAGCTCGTCGCCGTGGTTGGCGCCAGCTGGGCGGGCAAGAGCACCCTGCTGGCGGCACTGGCAGGCCTGACCAGCAACGCGTCGGGGTCGGTCGACCTCATCACCCCAGCGGGCACCCCGAGTGGCCCGCCGTACGGCGCCGTCGGACTGGTGCCGCAGGACGACATCCTCCACCCGGATCTGGCGCTGGAGCGGACTCTTCGGCACGCCGCCGGGCTCCGGCTCGTGGGCGGCAAGCGCCGGGTCCGCACGGCGGTCGAGGACGCCTGAAAGAGCTGGACCTGACCGACCGGGCCGTGGTCCCGGTCGGGTCGCTCAGCGGTGGGCAGCGGAATCGGGGCGAGCATCGCGGTCGAGCTGCTGGCCCGACCGAGCCTGTGCCTGCTGGACGAGCCCACGTCCGGCCTGGACCCGGCAACGGCGCGTTCCCTGATCGCGACGCTGCGAGCACTGGCCGACCGGGGCGCCGGGATCGCGTTCACCACCCATGCGGTGGCGGACGTCGAGACCTGCGACCGCCTACTGGTGCTCGCCTCCGGTGGTCGGCTCCGTCGTCTACGACGGACCGCCTGGATACCGGTTGGCCGGCTGGGTGCGGACACCCTGACCGACCTCTACCGACCGACTCGCCGACCCCGGCCGTGCTCCGTGTGGGCACTGCGGGCGCCGAAGGTGGCGCATCGACGCCGACCGGCCGCCCGGTGAGGCGGCGGGCGGCAGGACGTACCACTCCGGACACGCGACGGTCGCGCCCGTCGACGCTGCGACAGTTCGCTGTGCCCACCCACCGGCGGCCGACATCGTGCTGCGCAACCGGTTGACGCTGGGGATCCTGCGCGGCTCGCCGGCCGCCGTCATCGCCATGTTCGCTGTCCTGTTCCAGCCCGGAGCACTCAGCCCCGGAGCCGATCCCACTGGCGCGGTGATGGAGGCCTATTGGTTGGCCTTCGACGGGTTCTTCTTCGGCCTGACCTATGGCCTTCTCCAGATCTGCACCGAGGTGCCGGTCCTGCGCCGCGAGCACCAGTCCGGCGTGAACGACGCGGCCTACCTCGCCTCGAAGGTGGCCTTGCTGGCGCCGGTGCTGTTGGTCGTGAATGCAGTCATGCTCGGGGTGTTGCGCGTCCTCGACCGGCGGCCCGACCTCGGCGGACGCACCTGGCTGTCCCTGTTCGTCACGCGGGGGTCAACGCCGTCGTTGCCCTATTCCTCGGGCTCCTTGCCTCTGCGACGGTGACGTCCGTCGCGCAGGCCGCGCTGGCGCTTCCCATGCTCCCGGCGGTGCTCTTCTCGGGCGCCATGGTCCCGGTGCCGGTGATGACCTCGGCCGGCGCGACGATCGCGGCAGCGATGCCCGACCGCTGCCTTCGAGGCGATCGCCCGGCACCTCGGGGTCAGCCGGCTCGTGTCCGGAGACTCGCCGCGTCGTACGGTTTCTACTGGACGGTCCTCGCGGCAACAGGAGCAGTGCTGGCCGTGGCCGCCTATCTCGTACTGCGTCGCCGGGCGAACCCAATACCTGCTCTGAATCAAACTCTGCCGCTTTGTCGGTGAGTCCCGACGAATTGCCCTCGGCCTGATGAACTACTCCCCACAAACCGAATCAGATGCGGAGATCCGGCATCCAGTTCACCTGCACCCGGCGTCAAACTCGGCACGTAGAGAGAGAGCAATCTCAGCAGCCTCCTCCACATCGCCATCGGCCCGCACGGGATGGGCTCAACGAACGCGGCCGGGCGGCCTTGGTGAACCTAAATCCACCGCGCAGCTCCCAGTTGATCTTGGAATCCGGTAGTTGATCTTGAAGGGGTGGTCGCCGGCCGCGGGTAGCCGGTATCGCCCGATCTGTCGTC
>JBBQJM010000267.1:0-6156 GCA_038325895.1 Mycobacteriales bacterium | reverse complement strand
GGATCGCGCCGTGCATCCGGAGCAGGTCGAGCATCCCGTCCGCGGGGTCGCGGGTCTGCGGGATCAGCACCCGCCAGCCGTACAGCGCGCGGGATTCCCACCAGGACAGCCGGCTGCGTTGGCTGATCCCGGCGCCGACCGTCACCACTAGCGGTCCGCTCATCTGGCCGCCGATGCCGTCCAGAGTGGCCAGCGTGCCGTCCACGGTCCGCTGCGTCGGCAGGGTGGCACCGGACGTCACCGATGCCGGTGTTTCGCCCGCCAACCCGGACTCGGCCAGCAGCGCGGCGGTGTCGGCCAGATGCCCGGCAGCGGCCTGCAACAGCAGGGTGCCGGGCGCCGCGGCCAGCCGAGACCAGTCCGAGGTGGACCGCACGTCGGCGATGGTGTGGACCGAGCCGACGGGAATGCCCGAGTACGAGGCAACAGCGGCCGCCGACAGCCCCGGGATCACGTCGAAGAGCACTGAACTTCGCGAAACCCCTTGCAGCTCTTTGACAACGGGATCGGCGGTGAGCACGTCACCGGCCACCAGCCGGACCACGAACTGGCCGGACCGGGCCGCCGTCACCAGCGTCTTGGCCACCTCCGATGGCTCGCCCACCGCGGGCCTGATCTCGGCCTCGGTGGCCAGTGCGGTGACGTCCTCCGGCACATCGGGGTCGGTGATCACCACTGACGCTTCCGCCAACGCCTCGGCGGCCCGCATGGTCAGCAGGCCCGGATCACCCGGACCTGCACCGACGAAGGCGATGCGACCAACGGTTCTGCGTGCACGGGTCATGACGTGCTCCTTGCGCGTGAGGGTGCGCCGACGCCACGGGGTGGTGGCGCCGACCAGTTACCCGCTGCCGCGGCGGTCCCGCGGCAGGGTTCGATCCGGTCGGGATCCAGGATTGGGGTGACGAACATGGGGTTGACGGACGGCAAGCTGGTTCGCGGGGTCACGACCGCACCGCCAAGGCCGCTGGCTGAGCCGGGGTGGGGAGCTGCCCCCCAGCGGCCGCAGCGGACGCGGCGGCTGGCGTCCGGTGGGCCTCGTGGAAGGCAAGGATCTGCAGCTGGAGCGACAGGTCGACGTGCCTGACCTCGACGTCGTCGGGCACGTTCAGCACCCCGGGCGCGAAGTTGAGGATGGACCGGATGCCGGCCCCGACCAGGATGTCGGCCACCTGCTGCGCGGCCGAGGCGGGAGTTGCGATGACGCCGATCGTCACCCCGGTCAGCCGGCAGATCGCTCTTGCGTCATGGATGTCCTCGATACGCAGACCGGAAACGTCGCGCCCGATCCGCTCGGGATCGGCGTCGAACAGCGCAGAGATGACGAACCCGCGCCCGCTGAAGCCCGGGTAGCCGGCCAGGGCCTGTCCGAGATTTCCGAGCCCGACAAGCGCGACCCGGTGGGCGCGGTGGGCGCCGAGGGTGCGGCTGATCTGATCGGTGAGGGTGGCGACGTCGTACCCGACGCCGCGGATGCCGTAGGAGCCGAGGAAGGACAGGTCCTTGCGCAGCTTGGCAGAGTTGACGCCGGTCGACTGGGCCAGCTCGGTCGAGGAGATCGTCGATCCGGGGTGCTCGCCGCGCTCTTCCAGGCCGGACAGCACGCGCAGGTAGACGGCGAGTCTGGCCACCGTCGCCTCCGGGATCGCGCGAGCGCGGGAGTTGACCCGCCCCCCTCCGACCTGCGATGTCACCCGTTTTGCCTCCGCAGTAGGGTCGCACCCCACCGGTGCCGTGGCGACCGACATGTGGTAGGCCACCGGTACGGCGAAGCCTAGCCATTCGTGAACACAGGCACAAAGTCGCCGAGGTGCGCTGGTCTCAGGATGTGGGACTACCAGGGCAAAGGTGACGGTCGTCACGTCAGGTCGTCGGGCGTGTACAGCCCGTCGCGGTCTGGCGGTCTGAGCCTGCTCAGGCCTGCTCAGGCCTGCTCAGGCATGTAGAGCCTGACGCAATCGGTCCCGCTCGACCCGGTAGTAGGCGTGCATGACCCCGTCCACCAGCACCACCGGCACCAGGTCCCCGTATTCGGCCCTGTCCTCCGGGTCGTCGTCGACGTCGACCGTCCGCCAGGGGGCGCCCAACTCGGAGGTCACCGCGGCGATGACGGCCTCGGCCTCCTCACACAGGTGGCAGTCCGCGCGGGTGTAGAGCGTGACCCTCGGCTCGCCGGTCATGCCGGCCTGCGCGGCGCCTGCTTCAGCGAGCGGGCGATGACCACGCGCTGGATCTGGTTGGTGCCCTCGACGATCTGCAGCACCTTGGCCTCGCGCATGTATCGCTCCAGCGGATGATCCTCCACGTAGCCGGCGCCGCCGAGCACCTGCACCATGTCCGTGGTCACCTTCATCGCCGTGTCGGTCGCGATCAGCTTGGCCATCGCCGCCTCCGTGGAGAACGGTTTGCCGGCGTCCTTGCGCCGCGCGGCGTACAGGTACAACTGCCGGGCCGCCGCGATCTGCGACGCGGCGTCGGCCAGCAGGAACGACACTCCTTGAAATTCGTCGATCGGGCGGCGGAATGCGATCCGCTGCGCGGCATAGGCCGCGGCGGCGTCCAGCGCGGCCTGCGCCAGCCCGACGGCGCACGCCGAGATCCCCAGCCGGCCGGAATCCAGCGCGGACAGCGCGATCCGGAAGCCCTGCCCCTCGTACCCGATACGGCGGTCGGCGCCGACCCGGACCTGGTCCAGGTGCAGCGTGCTGGTCACCGACCCGCGGAATCCCATCTTTCGTTCCGGGGTGCCCGCGGTGAGTCCCGGCTGCGCATGCGGGAGCAGGAAGGTGCTGATGCCGTGCGAACGGTCGTCCCCGGTCCTGGCGGCCAGCAGGTAGAAGTCGGCCACCGGCCCGTGGGTGATCCACGCCTTGTCGCCGCTGATGACGTACTCGTCCGCATCGGAGACCGCACGGGTGCGCATCGCTCCGGCATCGGATCCGGCGTGTGCCTCGGACAGGCAGTACGCGCCCAGGGTCGAACCGCCGAGCATCTCCGGCAGGAACCGCTCCTGCTGCTCGGCCGTGCCGAACTCCGCTACCCCGCTGCAGCTGAGCACGTGCACGCTCACGCCGAGGGCCACCGTCGCCCAGCCGCGGGCGAGTTCCTCCAACACCTGGAGGTAGACAACGGCAGGCTGGTCGCCTCCGCCGAATCGTTCCGGAAAGGGCAGGGAGAGCAGTCCCAGCTCGCCCAGCTGGACAAACACCTCCCGGGGGAAGCTGCCGGTGGCTTCGGCCTTGTCGGCCCGCGGCGCGAGTTCGCGCTGCACCAGATCGCGGACGAGGTCGAGCAGGTCGGCCGCCTCGCTGCTGGGCAGCTCCCGGTCGATGACGGCGGTCACCATGTCACGCTCCTCCCTGATCGACTGATCAAAACTCGCTCAGCACAGCCTCAGAACAGACTCAGAAAGACTCAGAACAGGTCCTCGTCGGTGTCCTGGTCGCCGCGCTCTTCGCGACTCCCGGAGGCCGGCAGCCGCACCCCGAGTTCGTCCAGGTCGGCGACCTGTTCGGGAGTGACGTCCACCGCTTCGTCCTCGCTCGGCCCTGTCCCCGATTCGCCGTCCACCTCGGCGGCCTGGACCGCGTTCATGGTCACCGCGTCATCCGCTGTCGGCGTCACGGCCACCAGTCGCGGCAGCGTCGCATGCGGCCTCCTGGCGAAGTTGCGCAGCACGGCGCCCCGGTCCAGCCGGCCGACCTCGGTGCGCGGCAGCGACGGCGCCAGCTGGTAGACGGCCGGGCGTTTGAACGCCGGCAACCGGCTCTCCACGAAATCGGCGAGATCGGCCGTGGTAAGCACGGCATCGGAACGCGCCACCAGCACCGCGGCGACCTCCTCCCCGCCGCCCGCCGCCGGCACCCCGATCACGGCGGCCTCGGCCACCCCTGGGTGAAGTCCGAGCACCTGCTCGACCTCCCTGGGGTACACGGTGAAGCCGGCCACCGTCACCGTCTCCGAGGCGCGATCGACCAGGTGCAGCTCACCGTCGTCGTCCAGGAACCCGATATCGCCGGTGACGAACCAGCCGTCCGCGGCCGGGCCCCCACGGCCGTCCGGCCAGTACCCGGAGAACAGGGTGGCTCCGCGGATCGCGATCCGGCCGACCTCGCCGGCGTCCGGGGCGTCGACCATGACGTCCAATGGATCATTCGACTCCGCGGTCTCGGCCGCTACGGCCTCGACACGCTCGCCGTCATCGTCGGCGTTGACGTCCTGCCCGTCCGGGCCGACGATGCGCAGCTCGATACCGGCCAGCGGCTTGCCGACCGAACCGTGCCGTGGCTCGTCGGTCATCAGCGTGCTGGCCACCACGGAGGCGGCCTCGGACAGCCCGTACCCCTCCCAGACCGGGTGGCCGATCAGGGTCTGCACGGCGCCGAAATCGTCCGTGTCCAACGGCGCGGTGCCCGAGGTGAGCAGCCGGACCGTGCCGAGCGAGCGCTCCGCACCCTCAATCCCGACCAGGTGATGGAAGAACCCCGGAGCGCCGGGCACCACGGTCACCTGGTGTTCAGCGGCTGCCGCAACGGCCGACTCCGCGGCCCGCCGACCCGCCGCGACGATGTCCGGGCTGCCGCGCAGCGCTCCATCCGGAGCGCCGATGGAGATCGTCGCGGTGTCGAAACCGACCCCGGGAATCACGGTTGCCCCGCCCACCAGGGTGGTCGGCAGGAACGCCACCACCCAGCCGGCGACGTGGTACATCGGCAGCACCTGGAGCACCCGGTCGGCATCCCTGACCCTGCGGTCGTCAAGCAAGCCGATCGCCTCGACCGCCGCCAGGATCGAACGGTGGGAGAGCATCACGGCGCGGTCGGCCCTGGCCCTGGCCAGCACCGCGAGGTCCTCGCCCCCACCGGCTGCGGCGGGTGGCGAGCCAGCGGGGCCGGCCGACCACCAGCCGGCGACGTCGTGCTGGTCGAGCCCGACCGGCAGGCCGTGATCATGATCGACGGAAATGGCGGCCATCGCACCCACCCGGTCGGCGACCTCGCCGGTGTCACCGTGCGAGGGCCCGATGGGCACCGCGATCAGTCCGGCCCGGGCGCAGGCGAACAACGCCGCCGCGAGATCGGCGCCGGTGGGCAGCGCGATGACCACCCGTTCGCCGCGGTCGAAGCCGAACGACCGCAACGCCACTACCCCGGCGTCCGCGGCGGCGTCCAGTTCCCCCCAGGTCCGTGAGCCGGACGCAGCGATGACCGCCGGCCGGTCGGGATGCTTCGCCGCGGCCCGCCGCAGCAGATCGGCCACGTTTCCGGTGCTGCGTGCCGGTTCTCTGCGCTGGTCTCGTACTGGGCTGCTCACACCGTTCATTGTCCTGCCACCGGCGGGAGTGCACCCACCGGACCACCGGCTGCCCATCGCACGACGCGGAACAGCGGCCGTCGGACGGCAGAGCGGGCCCCGCGCTGGATAGGCTGGTCGGGCATCGCGCGCCGCCGGCGGTCCGCATGTTCACCGGTCGACCGGTGCTGGATCAGCCGGTGGCGCTTCGAACGGACGGGAGGCTTTCGTGCCGCATCGCAGGTCGCGCGCTTTCGACCCGCAGGCCGAAGCGGCCGAGATCGCTGGTGCGGCGTCCGCGGAGGCCGCCTATCAGGCGGTGCACGAGGACGAGGCGCCGCTCGAACCAGGCGCCGACCTCACCGCAGCGGCATTCTTCGACGTCGACAACACGATGATGCAGGGCGCGTCGATTTTCCATTTCGCTCGCGGCCTGGTCGCGCGCAACTTCTTCACCACCAAGGACCTGGTTCGCTTCGCCCTGTTACAGGTCAAGTTCCGCATCGTCGGCGAGGACGCGGACGACACGCATAGCGCCCGCGAAGGCGCGCTGGCGTTCGTGGAAGGGCGGCGTGTGTCCCAGATCGTCGAGCTCGGCGAGGAGATCTACGACGACCTGATGGCCGACAAGATCTATCCGCGGTCCGTCGAACTGGCCAAGAAGCACCTGGATGCCGGGCAGCGGGTGTGGCTGGTCACCGCCACCCCGCAGGAGCTGGCGCAGATCATCGCGCGCCGGCTCGGCCTCACCGGCGCGCTGGGTACCGTCGCCGCCGAGGAGAACGGCACCTACACCGGCCGGTTGTTCGGCGAGATGCTGCACGGCCCGGCCAAGGCAGCGGCGGTCCGCGCGCTGGCCGCCCG